>JAEOUM010000065.1 GCA_016839275.1 Candidatus Thorarchaeota archaeon | reverse complement strand
CTTCAAGGCAGGGAGCTCGGTTAGGATATGAGATATTGGATCGCATCGAATCAGGAGTAATACTCAAGGAGAAACCACTTCTAAAGCCTCGTCATGAAAGACTCCGTGAGTATCTGGAGAGTTCATTTGGCCCTATTCAATAGACGGAGAAGGCAGTTCCCACTCCTCTTCCTTTGGTTGTCTCTTTGGTCTGAGTCTTCGTCCTGCACCATATTTGAGCCAACCAACATAGACCAATCCAACACCCACTACACCTAGAAGTGTATAGATTACAGCTTGAATGAAGAGATCATCAGCTGCATCAACAGGAACCAAGATTGTCTTCTGGAAAATTCTAACATTTCCAGTAGTATCTGTTGCTTCAACTCGAATTGACTAAAAGCCTCCGCTATTGAAAGTGAATGTCGAGGAGAATTTGTACCCCAGAGCCTCTGATATCGGTCCTGTTAGGTTGGTGTTTCCAGGACCAATGATGTCTATTGACACACTCACCAAATCATCATCAAATACATACGCAGTAATGTTTGCAGGGTCGCCAATCTCACCCATGTTCATCTCTACATCATAGATTCTTGGAGCATCAGGAAGAATCGCATCTGCGAGATTCCTGAGTAATCGAAGATTATTTGCTCCTAATCTAATTGCATCATATAGGACATCATCATAGAGGGTAGAACCATCTGAGATGACAAACACCTTGCCATTGCCGTATTCAGCTGTAGCTACGATGGCATGAGTTTTCGCAGAATCTGCCCAAAAGAGCCCCTGTGCGTTTGATATGGCTGGATCCACATGTAATGTACTTCCTAGAACAATATACAGGCTTGTTACACCTTCCATTAACGAAACATTCTCGACTGCACTCCCAAGATTGGCGTCGTAGATGAGTCCATAATCCCCGGGACCATCACCTATTCCAATACGCTCACATTGAATCCCAAAGGGTTCAAGTATGAGATTGTACGAATCGATGCCAAAGGATGCTGTTTGTGTCGCACTATCCCAGAATTCTGGTAGTACTATGAGAGTACCACCATTGTCCACAAACTGATGCAGCGCGGTGATTTCACCTTCTGTGTATGCTGTTTCTGTATCCATGATCATGAAAATATCTGAAGATGATAACGAACCAAGATCAATATAGCTCCTGACGAGATCGGTAGGACTCCCAAACTCTGAGAGTAAGACTCCTCGTTCACGTAGATATTCAGTGAAATAACCATAGTATGAGGGACTATCAGGGTCGTCTGCTGAGTGGTGCTCCATGTCCACCATCAATCGGCCGCCGAAGAGGGTGATTGTGTATTCGATACTGATAGATGCAATAGTTGTTAATCCTATCGTCAAGTTCAATGTACCAGTGTATCTTCCAGCATCTGTAATAGGCATGTCATCAGGAATGTCTAGATAAATCCCGAAATGAGAGTAACCAGAAACAACAGATACTTGATTCACATTAGTATTTACATATTGACTTGCGTTTCCAGAGATTACGATAGATGCTGTCCCTGCTTGGACGGTAGAAACGATTGTGATATTCTGTGGTGGTCTATCATCTCCGATTATTAATACCTGTGAGCTCCAAGGGAGTGTTGGGAACCGTCTTGGTGTCATGATAGTGATATCTCGGGAAGTAGTAGTGAGTGTTTCAGAGGCACGTGTTACATTGACAAAACCCCAGCCTTGAACCATTGGATCAAGATCAAGGTCGGTCGATGAAACCATTAATGCTGTTTTTGCCTCTTCGGGTGTCAAAGCAAAGTATTTCTGTGCAAGAAGCGCGACTGCTCCTGCAACCATAGGCGCTGATGCAGATGTTCCTGACCAAATAGTGTACGCATCCCCGAATTGTGTTTCATTGTATTTTGGATATTCATTCGTAGCATCTTCACCTCTTCCTGATACTACATTATAGCCTGGTGCGACAATATCGGGCTTTGCAGAGTAACCTTTTGGTTGAGCTTCAGTTCTCAACACTGGACCTACACTACTGAAAGCAATCACTCCTTCAGTTCCAGATGATGCCCCAACTGTAATAGCTTCTTCTGTGATTCCCGGTGAATTGATTGAGAATGCCTGTGGACCTGAGTTGCCTGCGGCAATAACAACAGAAATTCCCGCATCCACTGCTGACTTGCAAGCGACCACCGATGGTTCTTGTACATAAGTATCGTCTGTCCATTCTCCACCAAGACTCAGACTAATGACATCTACATTGTTGATCATTGCAAATTCAATGCCTTGTGCAATAACTGAATCATCGCCAGTTCCCTCATTATCTAGAACCTTGATTCCAAGAATACTGGCTCCTGGAGCAACGCCTGTTAGATTTCCTCCACTAGCTGTCCCATCTCCCGCGACATTCCAGGCGCATGCGGTGCCATGACCATTATCATCATAGGCATCAACGCCATTTGCAGGTATCATGTCGTCTCTGCCATTGACGAAATCCTTGAATCCAATCAATTGATTCTCTAGGTCCAGATGATTGCCATCAACACCACTATCTATTACAGCGACAACAATACCAGTTCCGTTGTATCCTTGATCCCATAGTCCATCAGCGTCCATGAGTTCGGTGAAATGCGTGTACCCATTACCATTTGATGCAATTATCGCCTGATTCGGAACAGCTTCTGAAGTTAATTCTCTGCTCACATCTAACATTAAATGAAGCATCGTCGTATCCTGAGAAAATCGAGTCATATCACTGCTCTTCACGTAAAATGAAACCATTGGCATGATATGGAAAGCGTGCCTAATCTGGATACTGCTAATACCTGAAGAGAGAAGTGAGGCAATCATATTTTCTGGAGTGCTACCTTCGGGATATTGTGCTACGACAGCAATGATATCATTTGGCTGAGATACTGCTAGTGCATTCATTAGACTCGCACTCATGAGGACTCCCTGAGTTGTGTTCGAGGATGAAGAGCCCCAAACAGGCATTGGTGAGAAGACCAGAGTCAAGAGCACTACAAGAACGATGGTGGTTCTACGTATCGCTGGCATTGTCATTCGTCCTTCCATGTCGACAGCCGTCGGTGTAAAGATAAGGCTTTTCTTACATGCCACCAGGTTATCTCATCTCCTTTTAGTCCAGCTCGGAAACTCCGAGAAAGGGGAACAAATTGCTTCAGGTTTCTAATATGGTGAGGTTATGGTAGTATACTCAATCAATAATTGGAGCACATCAAAATGGCTAGTAAAACATACACATACGAGCGCCGACTTCAGCTAAAGCACTTCTTCGATGATCGAGGGACTGGTCAGACACGAAGAACATGGCTCGAGATTCAGCTCGCTCTGCCTGAAAAGACAACAGAAGGGTGGATCAATGATGGGAAGGTCAGACTCTCCATTGGCGAAGACCGCGATATCAAGGGTTCATTCCTATTGTCGCTTGATGAGGCAGTGAGAATGGTCAAGAGTCTTGATATGGCGATTGAAGACCACGAGGCTGAAAAAGTCAGACTTTGGAGAGAATAATTAATTTCGTGATGTCTTGTCCCATATTTTTTGTGGACAGACTACTTTTCATTGCTTTTTGAGAATTCTCATAGTTTTGCCAGAATAGTTTTATCTAGCAACGGCTCTAATCATCGATATGAGTTAGGAGGCTTTCCAATGACTGATTTGAGCACCCAAGCGGGTTTCCAGTTACTAGTCACACTGGGCACACCAATGGATGATATTTTGGCAATCTCCATCTTTGCTTTGCCTCTTGCTGCGCTAGCTATCATCCTATTAATCTACCAAAGGCATCTTCCTCGAGAAGACCTCAAACGTAATGTCATGGTCATTACAGGAATCGTTAGTCTATGTGCTGCGTTCATCGGAGTACTTTTTGCCGCCTCAAGTGCACTTCCTTGGGATTTTGGGTCATGGGATACCTATTCCCGAGGTCTACAACTACTAACGAATCTAGTGTTCGGATCAGTTGAAACCTCCCTTCTATACATTCTGGGCTGCATCGTATTCTTCGCTCTTCTAGCTCATTTTATTATAGCTGCTCCAGAACCCGATTTAGTCAGTCTTAGGACTGAACTCAAGAATGCAAAGGAAGAAGTCAAGCTCTCGAAAGAAGCAGTACAACGCCTTGAAGTAGATAACAAGCGGCTCAATGAGTTCCTATCGGAGAAGGAAACCTCTCTTGCGAATCTTGAAGGTGAGCTTGAAACCATCAAGGCTGAGATTGGTGAACGTGAAGAGTCGATATCACTTATGGAGGAACAACTCAAGACAAAGAGTGCACCCTCGGACATGGAGAGTAAGATTAGAGCTCAACTCAAAGAGAAGGACCTTTCCATTGAAGCCCTTCAATCAGAAATAGCTGACCTTCGACTTGTTCTTGAAAATACGAAGACTGGTCCCGCATCATCGAAGGATGATAGTAGGTTATTGGAGCTTGAGAAGAGTCTACACGAGAGTCAGACGAGGTGGAGTGATCTCGTCCGTCGTGCTGAAACCGCCTCCGAGGTTTCAGATAGTGTCATCTCCGACCTGGTTGAATTAATCTCACAAGTTCAAGCTAGTAAAAAGGAAGATTCAGCTAAACAGACACTCGTATCCCTCATTGAAGGTCTTGGTAGATCCATGACGCGGGTTGCTCGCGAAATAGGAGATGTTCGAGCTGACGAACCGAAGATCGAAATGATTGGTGCAATCATCATGACCAACGAGATTGTCGATGCAATCAAGAAGATGATCCGTTAATACTGAACATCGTCTGCTTTACTCAACTCTTCAATTTAGATTTCAAAGGTGTCAATGAACACTTGAAATTATAGATTATTACCTCGAAAACAGGTGTATCCGCCTACACATTGACAATTCTGAGAAATAATAGTGTTATATTGAGGAAAAAGGAACATTATAGCCTCTTAATGTGATTCTAAAAATCTATAAGCCCTATTAAGTCAGTTTAAAGAGAAAAGATGGTCACTGTTTAGTACAATTCTTGCACAATGCTTAATAGAAGCGATGGCGCTCGTCGATAACAATCACACTACCCGTGGAGAACGCTGAAGAGGAGAAGGTCAGTCCTCCTATGACTGGCTTGGAAGTTTTATTGCGTCCAGAGGATACCATCTTTGCTGAGATGGTATGTTTCTGTTCGTGTTTGTTCTCTACTAACGCGTGAGGAGAAAACGAAATATGAACAACCTGAAGAAGAATATGGTGTTGTTGCTAATTGTCATCATGACCTTAAGTATGGTGATGGTGCCATTCACACCAACAACACAAGTAAATCCGCAGGTTGCAACACCACAGGTCTCAACTCCTGAGCAGGTCATTAATGATCTGGAAAAATATATGGTAGAGAGGAGTGCGAAAGGCCCGTTGGACAATATTCTGTCTGACTATCTTGAGACAGGTACATTTCCAAGCAATGTCGCAAGGAATGATGCAGGATCGATGGGAATCATCCTCGCAGTCGAGCCTGAAACTGACATGGCTAGTCTCGAACAGATAGTGGATGTCAACTGGAAGGTTGACGTCGGCGCAATGAAACTGGTAAGCGCTTTTGTAGGCAGCAAGGCGAGTGTAAAGTCTCTAGCGAGCCTTGATGGTGTTGTGACTGCATATGCAGACATTCTAAAGAGTGATATTACAACTGATGTAGAGGCCAGACCTACGATTGACACAAGTACACCAATCGAAGATGAGCCCCAAGCCTTTTGGGCAGATCCTCATATTGGTGCAACTGATGTCAATCTTATGGGTTATAGCGGTGAAGGAATGAGAGTCGGAGTTATCGACACTGGCACTGATTTCTCTATCCCTGATCTCTATGATGCGGTTGATATTGGCTCTGATGGAATGCCGACAAGCTACGACCCAACAGGTTTTGGCTTTGGCTGTCTGCTCTACAGAGCGAACGCTACTAATGTAAATGTAACAGAATGGCTTGGCTATTCCACATGGAATGTACTAAGCTATTTGAAAGATGGTAAGTATTATCTCAACTGGTCGAGTATGAATGTCGCTGGGAACACCGTCAATGGTGCAGGGCCTCGTGTCAACAACCAAGGCGGTCTTGCGAACCTTGACTGGTGGGTAACTGGTTATCTCGCTTCATGGTGGGGCAATGCGTATCCGAATCAAGTAAACCTCACTGACTTCTACTTCAACGTCATGAGACAAGATCCGGAACTACCTGATCCAAGTACAGCTAGTGGTGGTTCGAGTCTAGCCGGCATGGGTCCATACTACTGTGCTGGATACATAATGCAGCAACGTTGGAATCCGTATATGAAGATCTTTGCACCAGCAATTGTGCTGAACAACTCAAGGATCGTCATTGACTGGAACACAACCCGTGCTCACACAGACTTCTGGAACCTCAACATCAACTATGGTGCCTTTGACTTCAATGACACTGCATCCTGGGACTACTATACAGACATGGGTGACTGGAGCTTTGTTGACGACCTTGAAGCTGGTTACTACTACGCAAAGGACGGCACAAAAGCCCATACAGTCATGCTATTCGATTATCCAGGAGTTGGCAGATTCGGACTTGGAACACTTGCACACTGTTGGGATCCCATCTTCGGACAGCACATGATTAACGGTCTCGGCCTCGGCGGTCGACAAGTCGGTATCATGTATGATGAAGACGCTCACGGTACATTCGTTGCAGGCCAAATTGCAAGCCGTGGTATAACTGACTATCCGATAGGCTTGAATGGAGCACTTGAGAAAATCACTGGTGTTGCTCCTGAAGCAACCGTGATGGGAGTCATGACAGTTGGAATATACAACGAGTTCAACTCAATGTTCTTTGCAGCTGGATTCGACTACAATACAGGAACCGGCTACTTCGAGTGGAACAATGAGAGCGCTCACCAGATGCATGTCACAAGCAACTCTTGGGGTTGGTCTGGCGGTCAGACCAATGAGCTATTTGCTCTCTATTCCTTGCTCTACGCTGCAGTAGCCACACCTGGTTACTTCGATCCTGACTATCCTGGTACAGTCCAGTGCTTCTCATCTGGTAACTCAGGTCCCGGGTATGGTACAGCTGGAACTCCATCTGCATCTCAAATGATCCATGTTGGTGCTTCAACAAGTTTCCATACATTCCAGAACACATACGGACCAGATCAAGGCTATGATCAAGTTGCGGAATTCTCATCGCGAGGACCTCTGCTGCTTGGCTATCCCAAGCCTGACATCCTAGCGCCTGGCAACAATATCTACGGACTTCTTATTCACTATGATGAGATCTTCTTAGGTGCTGTCGATGTTCTAAATGATCAATGGGCAGTCTATGGTGGAACATCAATGGCTTGTCCTCTTGTAGCTGGCTCAGCATTACTGGTGATGCAAGCATATAATGCCACAAATGATGTAATGCCACGGACTGACTACGTTAAGACAGTGTTGCAGAGCACTGCTAATGACATTGGTATGGATCCTCTAGCTCAAGGTCATGGTGTTGTTGATGTTCTTGCAGCTGTGGAATACGTACTAGGTACTGGTGTGAAATGGCATACTATGGACTCGAATACCAATTGGGGTGTCGAGTACGGAGATGCTTGGACCTACCAGATGACCCCATACGATGGTGATGCATCGATTGATGATGTAGCCCCCGTTGACTACGCAGATGCCAGCCTCTTCTATGGGTCGGTCGTACCTGGTGGTACAGCCAGCGTGACATTCCACGGTACAACTGGTGCTGGCGCTCCGGTCGCTGTGGGTGACTATACATGGACTCCAACATACTACGAGTTCGGTCAGCTCATTGAATTCACCTTTGACACATTCATCTATAATGAGACGACCTCCACCGGTTCAGACAACATAATGGGCGGGTATTTCAACCTCACAGAGGAATTGACACCTGCACAGTTGACTGATTTCTACAATGCAAAGTATGCGACTATCCACATGTCTGGTGATGACGCAGTATTTGGTGCAGGAAGCCTGTGGGCCTTCTTGTTTGATTGGAGTGATACAAGTCCAGCAAATGGAATGCCTGACTACTACAACACAACTACAGGCCTTGGTGATGAGCTTACCAGAATACAGTATGGTGGCAATTCAATCAATAACATCAAGATGGACATAAGCCATCCTGACGGTATTGGAAGCCTCTTCCCGAACACAGGCATTGTCATGGTTCATGACAATACCATTTGGCACTGGCCATTTACAACTGGCAATACACTCGATGTCAAGATTGTCCTCTGGCAGGAAATGGCTGACACTCAGATCTCACTGAGTGCTAATCCTGCAGGTGGTATCTTTGCTAACCTGACGGTTGCTGCTGGAACTGACTACGGCGTTCACCAAGGATTCATCGCTGTGACCTCTGGTCCCAGCCTTGTTCACAAGATCCCTTACACGTACAATGTGAAGGCTGAAGTGGATACCCATGACGGTACTCCAGTTGTACTTGGTAACGGAGCTGGTGACGAGTGGACTCCATACGACCCAACACGCATTAACGCTGGCTGGGATGAATACTACACATCCACCTCGTGTGATCACGGAACGTATCTCGTCGATGTTACAGATACTACAGTGACGAATGTTGTGGTGAAGGCGGCCTGGACTGATCCTAACACTGACATCAACTTTGAAGTCATGACTACTACGGGATTTGTTCTAGGTGACTCTTCGGATGCTACCAAGACAACCGATGACACCTCAGTGGTCGTTGCTCATGTAACTGCACCAACCACGCTGATCATCTACACAACCGTGGATGTAGTGGGAGGCCCCTTGCCTGTAGACTATAGTATGACAGTCTATGGCTACGACGACGCAATGCCTGCGCCTTCGTTGTCACTATCCTACTATTCAAACGACAACCCCACAATGAGGAGTCTTGCTCCTGGTGGTACAGCCTCCGGTGACCATGTGATACTGAACGCGACTTGGACCTATCCCGCAATGGGTGGCATTCCTGAGTTCACAGTAACAGATCTTGAGATGAAGGTGCTCTACGGAACACTCTTCGAATCTGGAGATTTGGCGCTTGTTAATAACTTAGGCCACAACCCATTCAGTGTTCCCACAGCTGCAATCAACTACAACGCATATGCATGGGTGTCAGTCCCTGTCACTGCTGGTGACAATGTACGAGTATCCTGTGGCTTCACCAATGGTGACTGTGATATCTTGGCGTGGTACGCAAGTACTGCCGTGGCGACAAGGAGCTACTCTAACAACATTCTCGGCGGCCAGATGGCCTCAAGTGCTAATCCGGAGCTTGGTAGTTTTGTAGCAACATCGACTGAGAATGTAGAGTTCGGAATCCTCAACTTTGATAACCAAGTTGGAACCTTCGAGCTGACCGTCGATAACAGAGCAGGTCTAGAACCGGCTCGTGTGCTTGATGACACGCTCGAGTTGGATACCTTCTATCTGTTTGCAGATGCGCCATACGCAGTGCTCATTGACAGCTACACAGGCACAAATGTCCACTACATGTTGGATATACCCATTGTCCTAGACAACTTTGTTGATGCAGTTGTGACAGTTCCTGCTCCTTCTGAGATCAGCACAGATGTATTCAACATCACTTGGACATCCGTCGATGTGAACGCAGCTGAAGTGCAATACTACTACCTCTGGCTAAGCAATAATGGTGGACAGTCATATCAGCTACTAAGGAGGAATCTTACAGAGACATTCTACGTGTGGGACTCTTCTGGCTATCTTGAGACATCGTACATTGTTAGGGTCGTGTCATACAGTCTCGACTTCACGAACTACACTGCCCTCGGGTACCCTGGTCAAGATTATTGCGCTGTTGACGATCCGCCAACTAGCTACTGGCCTGGTAACTTCGGTGAAGGCATCTCACCCGCATTCAATGCTGGTGATGTTCCACCACCGATTACAACCACAACGACGACCACAACAACCACTACAACTCCACCTCCTGGACCATCAATCGATCAATTGCTGATTGGCCTAGTCGGTGGTATTGGTGTAGGAGTTGTCGTGATCCTCATCCTCTTCCTAATTAGGAAGAAGTAGTTCGAGCGATGTAGTATATAGTATAATTGGGGGATTTTTCCCCCTCCCCCTTCTTTTTTTAATCCTACAAAATGAGCGAATAGGCTATCAATGCATATCTCTCGCTAGTCATATCAACGACATGGATTCACTTGGTAAAGGATTAATGAGTGACTGATGAGGTTCTAGAATGACTCGTTGATAACGACCTCATGCATATTTCTTCGAATAGGTTTTGATGGCAGTTTGCTTTCGAGCTTTCCTACTGGAATAATTGCAACAGGTCTGACTCCCAGAGGGATATTGAGTACTTCTTCGACCATTTTCTCATTGAATGCACCAATCCAACAAGATGCATAACCTAGGAGATGTATTGCTAGAAGGAGATTCTGTGTTAGGGCGGCAGTATCTTGGAGGGCATAGAGTGTGAGACCTCTCTCTCCATATCTATCTGCAGATTCTTGTGGGACTGCACACACCACAAAGACAATCGGTGCACGTGATAGAAAGGTCTGGCCTCCTGCCGCCGTTGCAAGTCTATCCTTCAATTCCTGATGCGTAACTTTCACTACTCTCCATGGTTGTCGGTTTCCTGCACTTGGAGCACTGAAACCAGTTTTGAGTATTTCATCAATATCATCATCAGGGATGAGCTCATCTGAGTAACGCCTGATAGACCGCCGTTGTTGAATTCCTCTGACACAATCATGAGTCATTCATAACACCTCTGGATTTACTATATTCGGAGGTTTTGCACCAGCTAGAGCAGCACGAAGATTCTCAGCACACATTTTAGCCATTGTAGACCGAGTATAAGTGCTTGCGCTTCCAATATGTGGCGCCAACACAACATTTTCTAATTGGAGAAGTGGGCTATCCAAACTGATTGGTTCTTCTGTAAAGACATCAAGTCCTGCAGCTGCTAGATGCTTAATCATAAGTGCTTGATATAGTGCATCTTCATCTATAACCTGCCCTCTTGATGTGTTGATAAGGATCGATCCTTGTTTCATCATTGCTAGCTCAGCCTTACCTATGAGATGCCTTGTGTCGGATGTGAGTGGAATATGAAGGGTAACAATATCCGATTTTCTAAGAAGTGTAACCAAATCAACATGGTCTGCGCCAAATTGTTGCCTTAACTCGGTATCCCTTTCATTAATGGATCGAGATGTGTACAATATCTTCATGTTGAATCCTTGCGCACGTTTCGCTACTGCTCTTCCGATTCTACCCATTCCGATGATTCCTAGAGTTGCACCATAAACGTCAGAACCAAGAAGGAGTTCTGGACTCCATGCAACTTTCCAGTGACCCTCTCTCACGTACCTGTCCGCTTCATTAATCCTTCTTGATGTTGCCATGATTAAAGCCCATGTTAGATCTGCTGTCGTTTCAGTTAGGACACCTGGTGTATTGGTCACAATAATCCCTTTTTTTGTGGCAAATTTCACATCGATATTATCGTAACCCACCGCGTACTGCACAATTACCTTCAGATTTGGTAGCTGCTCGATCACTTCAGCTCCAATGGGATCAGACAGAAGTGTAACCAGTCCTTCACAGTCTACCGCATTCTGGACAATCTCTTCCTTTGAAGGTGGAAACTCATCAGGCCATACAAAGGCATTGAATTCTTGATTGATAATATTCAATCCATCATTTGGTATTTTTCTAGTAACGAAGACACGTTTCTTCAATCTAATCACCATAAATGCTCGAACTTCATTCGGGTTCATATCTCTGCTCTTGAGTAATACCTCATGTACATCATACTATCCTAGCCATCCTGTTACAAATGCTTGGATGTCACCTCTTATATTCATCCTCTAATTGTAATAATTATCGGTGGTTGTGAGTTAGAGATGTCAATCGAACTACCTAATAGTGCATTAATTGTCTTGAATAGTCTGACATCAGATGGTCCTATGACTCCCAAGACAATAATCAGCAGGATTAACTTGCCTTCTCGTACGATTACCTATGCTCTTCGTGTGCTCATAAAAGAGAACATAGTTCGACGTGTGCCTAATCTGGCTGATATGCGTCAACCATTCTATCATGTCAATAGGGAACGCATTAAAGATTTACAACTTCTTTTCAAGGTTGACAATGTGACTCGTCTTCAACCTGAGATTCGACAGGGTAGTCACCAAGGGCATACATTCAACAGATAATCGCATATGCTTTCGAAAAGGTTATTATTCATTTTTGAGTAGCGACGCAAAATTGAGCCATTATGCTGTGACCTTATCTCTTATATTCTAATGCACATATATACAACCGGGGAACAGAAAGACCCGAACAAGACAGGGATGGTACAAAGCAAATGTCTATTGAACTTCCTCGTAGTGCGATAATTGTTTTGGACCGACTAACCTCAGAAGGACCAATGACACCAAAGGCAATTAGTAATAGAGTTGACCTTGCGCCTCGAACAGTGAGTTTTGCTCTCAGAAAACTTATGGGTCAAAAACTCTGTACGAAGATACCCAATCTCAATGACATGAGACAACCTTTGTATGCAGCTGACATGGAACGTGCAAGAGAACTACGAATGAGGTTCGAACACGTTTTCAGGCAGGTTCTTGTCTAATCTGTTACATTCTGATCAGTGGTCAATACTCATTTAGTAATCTTCATTCCAAACTCTTCTATTCCTAGACGCATTCTGATGACTATGTTAATATCTAGACATAGTCCTTTGAGATTCAAGTGACTCTAGATGGCGCATGAAGGACTTGTTATTTTTATGATGGCTCTTGGAGTTATCCTTCTACTTGGATTCCTATTTGGACCTAACAGAGAAACTAGGCTCGTCAAACGAACTGAAGGGAAGATTATGCTGATCCCTTCAACAATCATCATGTTCATTATAGCAATCATTATCTTTAGTGGTGTTCTTGGTTAGCTCTCCGGATACGTAAGACTAACCAATCTACAGAAAACAGCGGTTGAGATGATGTCTGCGGTTGTTCCAGGATTTAATAGATTCCCTTCTTGTCTTAGAGATTCATCTAATTTGACAATTAATTCCTCAGGTCCATTGATCTCCGACCAATTCTTCATAGTTATTTCAGCCAACGCTCTAATTTCTTCAGCTCGTGCTCTTCCAGCTTTCTTGATGATTAGTCCATCAGCTCTTTTTGATAGAAGCCAGACAAAGGATCTTACAATTGCTTCTTCCAAATCCTCCAATGAGTGAGATATTGCAGCAACAAAAGGATAAACCTCTCCTAGAATCAATTGAAAATTATTCGCATACTCTTGGCTTATCTCATCGACATCAGAAGACATCTTGAAGAGATCGATTAGCTTGAGTTCATCTTCCATAATATTGTCAATCACATTAGGATTATCAAAGTCATAGCGGCTATGAGCATCGGACCATTCTGGATCTTCTTTGATTTTGTGCCCCCCTGGTGTAGAACGAATAAAAGCTCTATAGAGCCCAACAGTATCATCCACCGTCGTATTCTGGATGACAGTTTTGAGCCATTTTCCAATATCCTCTACAGAGAAACTTGGTTTGTTCACTAGGCTAGCAGCTATTGATACAGTTAGGGGCACATACAAGAGAATCGACCCTAGGATCGTATTCCTCTGATTTAGACCATTTAATGAATCTAGCACACATGTTTCAATCAACTCTCCCACAGCAGCCCCTTCGGGAGCCAATTGATTCATCCCTATCTCAGCCCCTCGGGATGCACATTTATACAGACCTCTAGACATCATTGAAGCACTAGTAAGGAAGTGTCTGTAGTCTGTATCTGAGAAACGGGCACTTCGGTTCACATTTCCTGGTTTGGGCGCACTCGCTTCCAAGAGCAGAGCTAGTTGCCCAAGTGCTGTCAGTTTCCAAATGATGTCGCTCATCAAATTTGCATTACATATACTACGTTTAAGATATACGGTGACTCTCGAATAGAATACTGTAAATAGTTGAATCTTTTCAGGAATGATGAATATATCATGAGTCTACCTGCTCGCATTTCATTCGCACAGATTGGGATTTTTGTATCAATTATTGTCTATATAGCAGTCCGGGGTTTCTTTGCAATGTTGAACGTAGGTTTACTTTGGACTCAGGTGGGTGGTTTTTTCTTGATTGTGCTTCCTTTGCCTGCGGTTATTGTATTAGGATTCGCCGCATGTGTCATTTCATACGCCTTCACCTATCTTGGACTCTGGATGATGGACAATAATTACTACATACTAGGAGTAACTACAGTCTTACTATCCGTCATCATCATACCTGGCGGTCTTGGAGTGTATAGCTGGTTAGGCTTCACGGTTCCTCAATTTTTGATTATTTGAGGGAGAATCTCAGAAGCTCTTCCACGAAGTACTATGTCCGCGACATTGTCTTTGTTCACACCATCGAGGTTGAGAAGAATCACTTTTGCACCGGAGTTCTTTGCTATCTGAGGGAGAAACGCAGCTGGATATACTGTCAGACTTGTGCCAATCACAATCATCAGATCCGTATCACGACAAAGTAGAATTGCGCGTTCCATAGGTTCTTCTGGAAGTGGTTCGCCGAACAGAATCGCCTCTGACTTGAGGACTCCTCCACATTTATCACATTTCGGTGGAATTTCTCCTTGAGCCACTCTCTCATGTACTCTCTTACCAACGTACTCCATCTTGCACTCAATGCAGTAAGCTCTGAGATAATTACCATGCAATTCGATTACTTTCTTATTACCTGCTAATTGATGGAGGTTGTCTATATTCAAAGTGATAATCCCTTTGAGTTTACTCTGTGTTTCTAGCTTGGAAAGCGCAATGTGTGCAGCATTAGGCTCTGCTTTAATGATGGTTTCAGCAAGTTCGCGCACCATAGTCCAAAATTTTCTAGGGTCTCTCATGAAACTGTCTAAGGTTGCAAATTCATGAGGATCAAATCGTTTCCATAGACCTCCCTCTGATCTAAAATCTGGAATACCTGAGTCAACACTTATCCCTGCACCCGTCAAGGCTGATATTCTCTCTGCTTCTGATATCAATCTTCGGGCTCTCTCGATGCTGTTATCTGCAGTCATGTTGTTCTACACTCATTTATTCCCACTAGAAGATGTTTTCTATTGTTGGCTAAATATCATTCCTCTGTCGAAAGGTTTTTCTACACATGAATAAGGTTTGGCTTGAGTCATCAAGGGGAACTGTGGTCAAGGAGTCAGTCCCCGACCGACCGGTGAGTCGGTTCCCTTTCTGTACAATCCTGCTAGTCAACATTACGCAAAGATAGGCAGAGTGAACTTGGCATGTTTGATAAAGAGAATGAGAAACATGAGACCGCGATTGATGTGTCTGATGAAGGTCTCGATTCTGAAGAAGTCATAGAGCTTGTACCTGAGAGTCCACTTGAAGAACATCTTGAAGAAGAATGCCAAAAATCTAAAGACCTCTTTGACAGATTGCAGAGACTCCAAGCAGAGTTTGATAATTACCGAAAACGAATGGATACACGATTCTCAGATGCAACCAAATTTGCAAGTGAGGGGATTCTTCTCAAGATCTTGGATGTCTATGATAATCTGATCCGTTCACTTGAGATTGATTTTAGCAAGGACCCGAAGGGAGCTAAAGAGGGTATTCAGGCTATACGCCAACAGATGGACAAACTCTTGAATCTTGAGGGAGTTAGACCCATAGAATCCATAGGAAAGCAGTTTGATCCTTACTATCAACACGCTGTGGGCACAAAGCATGATCCAAAGAAGCCTGATGGGATTATTTCAGAGGAATATCAGGTTGGATATATGCTTAAAGAGAAGGTCTTGAGACCTGCTATTGTTTGCGTAAATAGACATGAATCTACTAATAATGAAACAGTCGATGAAGAAAATAAAACGGCAGAAAAGGATAGTGAATCATAATGGCAAAAGTTGTAGGTATCGATCTTGGAACGACTAATAGTGGCATAGCATATATGTTGGCTGGAAAGCCAACAATGATTCCAAATGCAGAAGGTCAACGTCTAACCGCCTCAGTTGTGGGAATCACTACTAAGGGTGAGATTGTTGTTGGTGAGCTAGCCAAGAGACAAGCGGTGTCAATGCCGGAGAGGACCATACGATCAATCAAGCGTAAGATGGGACAGGACTACAAGGTAAAGATAGGTGATAGAGAATATTCACCTCAGGAAATCTCTGCCATGATCCTCACCAAGATGAAGCGTGACGCTGAAGCATTTTTGGGTGAGCCCATTAAACAAGCAGTGATTACTGTTCCTGCTTATTTCAACGACAGTCAACGACAAGCGACCAAAGATGCAGGTAAGATAGCTGGACTAGAAGTTCTTCGTATTGTGAACGAACCTACAGCCTCAGCTCTTGCATATGGTATGGATAAACAAGAGGAATCTAAGATTCTTGTTTACGACTTAGGTGGTGGAACATTTGATGTTTCTATTCTAGACATTGGTCAAGATGTCTACGAGGTCTTATCAACAAGTGGAAATACCCAGCTCGGTGGAGATGATTGGGATAAGCGAATTATCGATTGGGTTGTAAGCGAGTTCAAGAAGACTTCAGGAGTCGATATCACCAAGGATCTCTCAGCAATGCAGCGTATCCGGGATGCATCTGAGCAGGCAAAAATCGAACTTTCAACTGTGATGCA
Source organism: Candidatus Thorarchaeota archaeon (assembly GCA_016839275.1). Lineage (GTDB taxonomy): Archaea > Asgardarchaeota > Thorarchaeia > Thorarchaeales > Thorarchaeaceae > SMTZ1-45. The sequence goes on along the minus strand of JAEOUM010000065.1, from coordinate 1,118 downwards.
AACAACAATCAACCTTCCATACATTACTGCTGACCAAAGTGGTCCCAAACACATCAATCTTGAAATCACCCGCTCACAATTTGAGAAGATGACAGATGATCTTGTTCAAGCCACAATAGGTCCAATTCGACGGGCACTGAGTGACGCGAAAATGGAGCCTGAACAAGTGAACAAGATATTACTTGTTGGTGGAGCTACACGGATGCCTATGATCCAGAACACCGTTAGAGCTATGTTTGGTAAGGAAGGTGATAAGACTATCAATCCTGATGAGGTTGTAGCTCTTGGAGCAGCGGCTCAGGCAGGTGTTCTTACCGGCGACACAAAGGAAATAGTCCTTCTTGATGTGACTTCCCTGACATTGGGAATCGAAACTCTGGGCGGAATCTCAACGCCATTGATTGAGCGCAACACAACTATCCCAATCTCAAAGAGTAAGATATTCTCCACAGCAGCTGATAATCAGACGGCTGTCGATATTCACGTGACTCAGGGAGAACGTAAGATGGCTGCTGATAATATGACCCTTGGTCAGTTTCAGCTCGTCGGAATTCCACCAGCACCTAGGGGTGTTCCAAAGATTGAGGTTTCCTTTGATATTGATGCCAATGGTATTGTCAATGTGAAAGCTAAAGATTTGGCGACAGGTAATGAACAATCAATTACCATTACCGCTACGACAAATCTCTCAGATGAAGATGTAGAACGAATGGTAAAGGATGCTGAAAAATACGCTGAGGAAGATGCAAAACGCACAGCTCAGATTGAAGCAAAGAATAATGCTGATCAAATGGTCTACCAAGGCGAAAAACTCGTCAAGGACATGGGTGACAAGGTTCCATCAGATCTAAAAAAGGAGCTTGAAACAAAGTCTGAGGAAGTTAGAAAGGCCATCGAATCAGATGATTATGAGAAGATGAAATCTGGAACTGATGAACTTCAACAGATTATCTTCAAGATATCAGAAAAGGTCTATGGCTCTGCAGGTCCTGGAGCTCAACCAGGCGGCGCAGGTTTCGATCCATCCCAGATGGGAGGCTTTGATCCCTCACAGATGGCTGGTAAGCAAGCTAAGAAAGGACCGAAAGAAAGCGACTCATCTGATGAAGATGTTGTTG
>JAEOUM010000064.1 GCA_016839275.1 Candidatus Thorarchaeota archaeon | reverse complement strand
TAGATCCATCGGTTGCCGGTTCAAATCCGGCCATCCCGACCATCTCTTCTTTGTTATTGCACTTCTTTCATTGTAAGAATCATCTTACTCCATGACAATATCCAGTCCGAAACCACTCCCTTTATTAATCTATTAACTATAGTGAATATACAAAGTAGACCAATTAAACTGGTCAAGATTGTACAAATGTCAATCAATACCAACAAGAAGGTTGACTCGGATATGGCTGAAGATGTAACAGATTTCGACGTGGTAGTTATTGGCGGCGGACCTGCTGGATTATCTGCAGGAATTATAGCTGCATACAAGGGTCTGAAAGTTGCAGTGTTTGAAGGAGGTACATGGGGTGGACTTCTCTCAACAATCTATCCATACAAGTACGTATTCAACTATCCTGGAACTCCAAGTGTAATGGCAACACATCTTGTTGCAGAATGGGTTCGCCAAGCTGCTGATTTAGGGGTTCGCTTAATCAAGGAACGTGTCACAGAAATAACTAATGAGAAATCTGTCACAACTACAGAAGGAAAATACAAGGCCAAAGTGGTCATTATTACAACTGGAATGCGACCTAATAAACTTGGAATACCAGGTGAAATTGAGTTTTCCCGAAATAATCGTGGAGTATTTCCATATTTGACAGAGCCAGAATTATTTCGTGACAAGAAGGTACTGATAGTTGGAGGCGGTGACACAGCCCTCGATGCAGTTATTGACGCTCATAAGGTGACTGATGAGATTTGGATTGCACATCGAAAAGATGAATTCAGAGCAGCTGAAAGCATTGTCGAAAAGATTGTGGCTCAAAAAATGGGTGAAATCCTATACAATACTGAGCTTGTGGAAATCCGAGGAGATTCTGAAGTGGAAGAAGTTACGCTTCATAATCATAAAACTGGCAGCAACCAAGATTTAGCAGTTGATCGTGTGATAATCGCTGTTGGATTAGTTCCTAACACTGAAGTCTTCCATCATTTGGGACTAAAAATGAATAATCGATTCATCCAAGTTGATGCTGAAATGAGGACTAGTGTTGAAGGCATTTTCGCGGCAGGAGACATTGTATCTGTCTATCAGTTAGCATCTGTTGCCGCAGCTCAGGGCGCATTAGCTGCACATAATGCTTACAAATACATAAGACAGCCCTATTGGGCTTAGTATAAGAACATCAACTTTCATTTTTCCAGAGATTGAAGGAATGCTTCAACCTCTTGGTGTCCTTGAAGAACAAACACATTCTTTGTTGTCTTTAGATTCTCCAAGAACCTAAGAATCACCGGTTTTCGAGTGCGGGGATAATCCCAAATCCATCTAATAAAATCCCAGTCAATTTTCTCTGGGCATCCTTCAGTAACATCCGGTCTCGTTCCACCTCGAAATCTAAGAAATCTGGTGAAGATACGGAGATATGACAGCCTTCGAGGAATATCGATGAAGATGATTGTGTCTGCTGCAGAGGCACGAAGTTTGAGTGTTGATGTGTAATTCCCGTCCATGACCCAAGATTCCGAGCTAATTAGATTCTTGACCTTAGCTTGCCACTCTTCTTCAGGAGTGTACACCCAGTCAGGTTTCCAATAATATTGGTCCAAGTGAATAATAGGAATGCCAAGAATTCTACCGAGCTTTTCGCCTAGGGTTGATTTTCCGGAACCACTAGGTCCAAGAATCAGTACTCGCTTCATCATTCAGACACCGATACATCTCTCAAATTAAATAATGGGGTCAAAAAAGAGCAAATTGCCCCAAATATGATCTCAAATCACACTAAGATGTACTTGTACCAGCAAATCACGTAACCGTTTTTCTGGGTTTTACTATCAACGAATCATCTCAATTCCATTTCAAGAATTGAGTACTATTTCGTTCTATCACATGACTAGCAAATTAATTAATTACCAAACTTTGCATGCGCATGCCTCTGTGAAATACACCACAATTGCACTTTTTACATTCACCATCAAAATTGGCATGGTTTTCACGAATATGACCACATGTACAGTGGTCATAAGATCTCGTACTCATTTTTTTTCATCTCCATAATTTTCTTAAGGTCAAAGAATAATCGTTTCTTCTATCAAATATGAATCTGAACTCATTTCCTAGACCTATTTCTTGGCTAGTTTTTCCAATGCCTTTTGGTATTCCATTTCCATCATTTTATGAGGTTCATTTCCATTTATCACACGGTTTCTCTTGTATTCATTTTTAGAATTGATTTTCATGTTTTCCATTTTCAATATCCTGCTAATATGAGAACATATATCGTACAGACTGAATCTGTGATTTTTGAAAAACAGACACTCAAATACCCCAAAAAGGGTCTGGCTATAGTACATCTATTGCTAAACTGTTTCTTCCATTCTCACTTTGTGCGATTTTATACTCTCAAGTATCCTAATAAACTTGGGCATCTATTAAGTGAATGCAAAAGCATTTTCAAAGATGTGCATTATTAGTAATCTTGACCATTGTCCTCCTTTCTATGAAAAGGAGGAAGACTTTAACATCTCTCAAATGCCAAACCGTCTACCTTAATAGATAATATACTATTGTTAATCACCCGAGGAGTAAAACTTGAAACCAATTGAAGTTGTTAAAGATGTCTACTGGGTTGGCGCAATCGACTACAATGTGCGACATTTCCATGGATACAGCTATACTACTCATCATGGTACTACATACAATGCATACTTGGTAATTGGAGAGAAGATAGCCCTCGTGGATGGAGTCTTAGGTTCTTTCTCAGAGGAGATGTTTTCGAGAATATCAGAAATCACCGATCCCGCAAATATCGACTACATGATCTCAAACCACACTGAGATGGACCACTCTGGAGCAGTACCAGAAGTCTTGAAGGTCATGAAAAAAGCGAAACTTGTTTGCACTCCTAAGGCTGTGGATGAACTCAAGAAACATTATGCTAATGGCTGGGACATTCAAACAGTAAAGACTGGGGATGAGATAGACCTAGGAGGAAAGACTCTGAGGTTTTACGAGGCTCCAATGCTACATTGGCCTGAATCAATGTTCACGTACTATGTGGAAAAAGAAGTGCTTTTGCCAAATGATGCATTTGGGCAGCACTATGCCACTGAGAAACGTTTTGCTGACGAAGTGGACCAGAATATACTCTGGAAAGAAGCTGAGAAGTATTATGCCAACATCCTATGGCCATTAAGTTCCATGGTACAGAGGAAGATTGAAGAAGTGGTCAAGCTCGGACTCCCTATCAAAGTAATTGCTCCCTCTCATGGTCTGATTTGGAGAAAGAATCCCCTAGAAATTGTAACGAGGTATCTCGCCTGGGCAAAAGGTGAGAGAACTTCAGACAAAATTGTCATTGCTTGGGATACAATGTGGCAAAGTACAACAAAACTGGCCCGTGCCATTGCAGAAGGAGTAGATAGTGAGGGTATCACACCCCTAGTCATGTTAATTCCTCATAGTGATAGAAGTGACATCATGGGTGAGTTACTAGAGGCAAAAGGGATACTAGTTGGAAGTTCTACACTTCATAATGATATTTTGCCCACTCTGGCACCAATCTTGTCGGATTTTGAAGTTCTCAAACCCAAGGGAAAGAAGGCTGCTGCTTTTGGATCCTATGGGTGGGGTGGTGGAGCAGTAAAAAGAATCCAAGAATCAATGGAACGTGGAAAGATGGAGATTGTGATTGAACCGTTCACAGTCAAATGGGTTCCAACCGATGAGGAGCTCAAGGGTGCATTCGAATTTGGTCGGGCATTTGCAAAAGCGGTAAAGTAATCCACTCTTTCCAACACTTATGTTACCAAGACTGATTTGTTTTGAAATACACTATGCCTTTGGCTCACACCACATCATCAGGTAGATAGATTTTGAAGCCGCATTCCAGATCTCCTTTGAGCACAGATTTTTCCATCTCAACTTCCAAGGGCTGATCAAGTGCTGCTTCCCAAGGCTGTTTTGTGAATCCAGCACTACAGTGGCAAAACTCAGATGACACTTCATCATCCTTAAGGATAGACTCTCTTGCCCATGCACAGTGGCATGCATAGTATCTCTTCATCCTTTCATCAGTTGCATCAAGATATTCTTGGACCATGTACGGGATCTTTGTGTGGTAGATAGTGTTACCTCTTCTCTCACCACTTAATACATCAGGACGGCTCTTCACAAATTTGACAACATCATCAGTGATGTATTGATTAAAGAATATGGTCCCATCATCTCTATGTTTTTCTAGTTCTGCAATAGCATTTTTCCTTTTTTCACGTAAATATTCATCAATACTGCCTGCTTTCAGGTACTTCTCCCGTTCCCCTTTTCTGAAGTTTCGAGGCAATCCATGAGCAACATCAGCTAGTGCTTTTTTGCACTCTTCAAAGGTCAAGACCTTACTCATTTTCTTCAAGACTTCACGTGTTACATCTACCTTCTCTTTTGATGGTAATCCCAACGGAGGCAAGTCGTCTTTTGGGAGGATCTCATCACGTTTTGTTTCACCAAAATGCTCACCTAGACGTTCATTGAGCACATTCATCACTTCTGCCCCATCCAGAAGTTCCAGAACAGCAAGATATAGATCCATGTTCTTGATGAAAAAGCCATACCTGCTTAGCGCGACATAGCTAGTGTAGGTATTCAATCCCTCATCAATCAACATTTTGGAGAACTTATTGACCTCTACATCAGAGGCATTCTCAAGACTCTTCCTAAATCGCTCCAAAAACTTCTCGAATTTTTCGACTATTCTTGTAGTTTCGACAATTTCCTCCTCAGGAATGGGATTCTCTCGATCTGTCAAATATTTACGATATCCTTCTTTGTCCACTTGTTTCACACTCTCTAAATCTCCAACAACCTTCCCTGTCAGATTCTTATCAAAAGAAGGATGAACGCAAGTATTAAGATGTACACTCAGTATGCTTGAGTGAATGAGATATCACTGATACTTGATTGGCGCGCTTCAAGAGTAATACCCAGTTAATACAGGTGCTTTAGTACCCCAGACAGTACGAATAATTGGTGTATCATGTGATGAAAGACTTAGAGGCAAAGATAAAGCAAGTCTTATCCAACAGTGGTATCAAATGTTCGTCTGTATATAGAATGCCAGACCCCGATGAAACTAGGATTCTACTAGCTTTCAATTCAAAGGATAATCGACGCTTGACAACGACAAAGATTGATAGAGCGCTTAACACTACAGGAATTGGTGCTTTCAAAGTTCCAAAAGATTTCCAGCGTCTGAGTTCAGCGTTTCTACATCTGGAAATCATATTTGGTGCTCGAACAGAGCATCCTGCTACACCTGAAGCTATGTAGCTTGGCACATTCGTGTTCCTTATCAGTTCCTTGTCATATAGTACTAAATTATGAATCTTCAGCTCGATGGTAGAAATTTCTTGGTCACTGCCGCTTCTCGAGGTCTTGGTTTCGGTGTGGCTAAGGCTCTTGTCGAAGAGGACGCCAACGTTATAATCTGCGGAAGAAATGAGAAATCCTTGCAGGATGCTACAGCTTCCCTTGGGGATAAATGTCAGTATTTTGTTTCAGATGTATCACACCCTGCAGATGTAACTGCATTATTGGATTTCACAAAGGCGCAGACTTCCAAGTTGGATGGTCTTTTTGTAAATGCAGGAGGACCAAATCCCGGAACATTTGATGAAATCTCTGATGATGATTGGATTAAGGGATTTAATCTCACTGTTATGAGTGCGATTCGTCTAACAAGGGAGGCGATTCCACTCTTGAAGAAGTCTGATGCTGCATCAATCCTCTATAGCACATCGATTTCTGTTAAGCAACCCCTCGACAATCTTCTGTTGTCTAATTCACTTCGTCCTGTCGTAATTGGGATGATGCGTACATTATCCGAGGAAATCGGACCAAAGGGTATCCGACTGAATGCAGTATGTCCTGGATACATTCATACTGAACGTGTTGAACAACTCATGGCTGCCGCAAAAGCAAAAGGCGCTCCTGCAGACAAGGAGATTGTGCAGAGAATCCCTCTGGGACGCATGGGAACAACAGATGAGTTTGGAAATGTGTGCACCTTCTTACTGAGTCCACTTGCAAGCTACATACATGGTGCGCTCTTACTCGTAGATGGTGGATTGTTCAAAGGAATGATGTAGTCTAGTCCAATTTCAAGTCAGTTGGATCAAGACCTCCACTCCTGATTAGTGCAACCTTTGCATAGTTTCTAGTCTGCTCATCATGGTCATCGAGCAGAATCTTGAGGCTTGGAACAGCTGGCGGGTATGGTGACACACTCAGTGCCCAAGCTGCCGTGCGTTTGACATCGACATCTTGAGAATCTAGTAGTTCGACGATAGCCCTCAAAATGACTTCTGAGCGTCTTTCAATCACTAGCCGAACCATTCTGACCTGTTCCTTCGGGGAGCTAGAATGAATTGCATCAGCAAGCCCTTGTAATGCTCGAGCATCATCCATATCTCGAAGTCCGCGTATCGCCCAATCTCTGACGTTATCATCTTCATCATCCAAGGCAGCCAACAGGCAAATGATAGATTCTGGGGCTCCTATATTACTAAGTGCCCAAGCTCCAGCTTGTCGCATCTCTGTACTTGGTTCGCCCAAGAGTGTACAGAGAGTTCCAAGTGTCTTATCATTAACAATTTTCGTGAGAGCGAACACTGCCTCTTTTCGCAACCTTATGTCCTCAGAGGCATCACGAGCTATTTTCATAATCTGTCGGCTGTAGTACTTAGGATCGGTGCTACCGAGGATGTGCAAAGCCCATTTCCGTGCCTCGAACTCTTCTTCTGAACTTGCCAGAATCTTCTCGACATGCGCGTTCACTGTGTCAACTCTGGTTCTATAAGCAGCTTGCAGTCCCTTTATCCTAATATGTGTGTCATCATCCATGACAGCCTTCTCAATGACCCGAATCATCAAAGTACTGTTCAAAAGATCCACAAGATTAAGAAGGCGTCCTTTCAAAAGAGTATCTTTCGAGAAGGAAGTTTCAAGAACGTTCACAAACTCATCTGAGTGGTTTTGAATATACTCCACAATAGTCCTACGCTCATCTGGAGTGTTGCTCTCCTGTAGTAACTCTATTAGCTTCGTCACAGGCACTCTTGATTGCTTAGGCATTGATACATCTTCCCCTGCAAGTAGGAAATCAATAAATCTTGAATGCTTTTGCATGAGGCATCTTGAACCCGCTCATCTCAGGGTTGAATCTTCGTACTGTAAAATGTGCAGCCATCTGTAATGCGATAGTGTTTGGAATTGTCTGCGCAAGGGGTGTTCTCATTCCCAGATTATTATGAAGATGATACGTTTGCATGTTCAAGATGTCAGATAGAATACCCAAATATTGCTCATCGCTTGGAGTGATAGGATCCATCGATATCAGGACAACTTGTTCTCCATCTTTGATTGACAGGTTATGATGATGACAGAACTCCTCCCGAAGAGCTGCTATTCCTTTTATTATTGAGAACTCATCGAACTTCATCATACCAATCTGGGCTGCAACATAGTTTGGTCCATCAGAAATCATATACAAAGGATTTCTTGGAGATATCATGTTAGAAATAGTGATGCCTTCCTTTTCAGCCCACTCTACAATTTTTCTACTGTTTCCTGATAGAATATCAAGATCATATTGTAAATCATCTTGAATCTGACTATCTAATCCAGAAGCAATCTTGAGAAGATATGCCATTGCCGTGGTAGTCGGAGATGCTGGACTTACATTATACGAATCTACACCTGCTCTTGTACTCCAAACCTCTGTCGCCTCTTCAGCAGCTCTTCCCTTGGGATTATCTGTTAGCACAATAGTTTTGGCTCCTTTTCGCTTAGCTCTACTTATTGCATCGATAGTTGAAAGGCTTCGACCTGATGCAGTCACACCAATTACAATACACTCAGAGTCCAATGGAATATACACAATCTCTGTTGGTGAGATGGAGTATGCGTTCACCCCAGTACTAAGAAAAGCCCATTTTCCATAGTCAGCAACTGCATAGGAATCACCAGCACCCACAAAAATCACACATCGTTTTGTTTCTAGTTCAATCTCAGGATTAACAAACACATTTTCCAATGTATTTGCAATGGATTTCTCCTGTACTTTTATTGCCTCATAGCATGAATCCAAGAAATCGGTCATTGTGTACAACTCCTATAACATGTTCACGTCCGGTGGCTCAAACCCTAGCTTCCTAATAAGACCAATAATCAATCCTCTGTGATGGGTTTCATGTGTTGCCATATGTATCAATGCTTTTCCAACTGTAAAGCTCATCGTTCCTTTTTTCCATATTACACTCTTGACATGAAGAAGTTCATTTTCCTGCAAGTTCTTGATAAAATCTGTCGTCCTATTCTCTATTTCACACCAAGCTGTTCTGATGTTAGAGATACCAGTGAAGTCCCTTGGATCAAGATGTTCAAACTTTGCATTACTAAGCAATGATATCCAATAATTCTCAGCATTCATAAGATGTATGAGAATGTCCCTGATTGAACTCTTTCCAATTCCCAAGTCTTTAGTCAAGTCTTCAGATGTCAAATTTTCTAGGGTTTTCAGAATTGGTTCTCTGCAAGTAATATTATGATTTACCAACATCTCGATACAGGTCCGCATAATCTACTAGGTACGTACTATTTCCTTATCTTAATCACGATGTGGGACTGAATTTAATGACACAACACGTATTAAGATAGAAGGAAATACATGATTCATCGGGTATTGGTGGGTTATTGATTGTCAGATGAATCACGTGAGGAAATAACTAATACAGATCGGCTTGAAAAGCTCGAAAAACAGGTTGACAATCTTCGCTGGGCTGTTGGTATCTTGGTTATTGTTGTGTCACTTCTATCTAGCTATATAATTCTCCAGTCATCTTATAGCATTCTCATAGTGCCCCTTGTTGTCATCATTCTTTGTATCATTTTTCTACGTGCTTCTTGTTCAGTAACTGATAAGTGATGAAAAGTAGTGGCGCCCCCGCCGGGATTCGAACCCGGGTCTCAAGAGGTCTGCTTCAAGCGCCAATCCGCTTGGATTGACAGTCTTGAATGCTAGGCCGAACTACACTACAGGGGCACCTTTGACGACCGCTCGACAGTCGATTTTCTATTAAAGTTGTCGGAGCGGTTCAGTTCAATTTCATGACCACTTTGGTTTCTCATGTCCTTGTCATAAATCCTGAAACGTCTAAATAATAGAAACACCTTGTGTCTTCTCTCAATCATCATTTTTCATTACAAGTAAAAACAATGAACTGGCGACAGAGTAAGTTTATTACTGTCCGAAGCATATGGTAAAGTGGCGCACATCGCCAGACCGCCCCTAGATGTTATGCCATTTATGTGTTTTATCGGAACCCTTTTATGGTTACAAAATTTCCCGTCCTTTGCTCAGGCAGAACTGCTTCCCACTCATGTATGGCTATAAGTTACATTCATCGTACTCGTTGTCATGCAGAGGTCACCGAAGGTGAACAATTGGGAACCGCCTAGACATCAGGGGCTCGTGGCGCAGCTAGGTAGCGCAGCAGGCTTTTAACCTGATGAGCAAGAGGTTCTTCTCTTGACTCGGGAAAGGGCCGCGGGTTCAAATCCCGCCGAGCCCGCCATCGGCCTCAGTATGGGTGGAGACCAAGAGCAGAGTTTGTCAGAGTAAAACAACAAACGGGGCGGCTATTGCGGCAGATGTGTGAGCTCGGATTTCTGGGTTCCATGCGTTGGGAAGCGTAGATGTTTGCGATAGTTCCCCCGTCCTTCACGATTACGGTGTGATTACTATATGGCATCGGGTACTAAAAATCGAGAAAAATATTGGCCTGTTATAGAGGCATTCTTCGACCATTATGGACTAGTAGGCCAACATCTTGACTCGTTTAATCGGTTCATACGAGAGGAGCTTCAGCAAGTAGTTGACAGTGTCGGAAAACTGACTCCAAAAATCGAGGGTTATGTCGTAGAATTGGGTGACATCGAGATAGGAAAACCCACGATTAGAGAAGCTGATGGGAGTGAACATAATCTAACTCCTAACGAAGCCAGAATTAGGAACCTCACCTACGCTAGCAAGCTATTCCTTAACATGACTCCAGTCCGAAAAGAAGGGTCTGTATCAACTCGGCTCGAGACCCTGAAGATCTACATTGGCAATATGCCAATCATGCTTAGGAGCGAACAATGCCACCTATACGGCAAGTCTGATGATGAATTAATTGCTCTAGGCGAAGATCCAAAGGACCCAGGAGGCTATTTCATAATCAACGGGTCTGAACGTGTACTGGTGACCCAGGAAGATTTGGCGCCAAACAGAATCCTCATCGAAGAAGCTAGTAAGAGCTCAAGCTTCACCCATATTGCTAAGGTCTTCTCGACTTCACGTGGTTTCAGAGCTCCTGTCACTATTGAAAGAAAGCGCACAGGCGAATTGAGAGTTTCATTCCCCTCTGTTCCTGGAAAGATTCCACTAGCCATTCTCATGAAATCACTTGGTTTGGAATCTGACCGCGAGATTGTTGATGTAATCTCTGATGACGACGAGATTCGAAATGAGTTGATTGTTACCATTGAGCAGTCTGCACCAATCAACGCAGCCCGCGAAGAAGAAGAGGGCTCTACACGTGTCAATGCACTTGATTTCATTGGAAAACGTGTTGCGGTTGGTCAGACTAAGGAATACAGACTCGCACGTGCTGAGAAAGTGCTTGATCGTTATCTACTCCCACATATTGGAACCGAAGAAGACAGCCGTTTCCAAAAGGCGTACTACCTTGGCCAGATGGTTGAGCGGCTACTTGAACTAGTTCTAACAAACCGATCACCAGATGACAAGGACCACTATGCAAACAAACGGCTCAAACTCTCTGGTGACCTATTAATGTCCTTATTCAGGGTTGCTCTCTATTCGCTTACCCGTGACATCAAGTATCAGCTTGAACGTACTGCAGTTCGAGGTCGAAAACCAAACATTCGAACAGCGGTCAGAGCAGATGTGATAACACAGCGGCTAAAACACGCTCTTGCTACAGGAAACTGGGTTGGTGGGAAAGCTGGTGTTTCTCAGCTTCTTGACCGTACAAACTACATCTCATCTCTCTCGCATTTGCGAAGAGTAGTTTCACCTTTATCCCGATCGCAACCACACTTCGAGGCTCGAGACCTACATTCCACGCACTGGGGTAAAATATGTCCTAATGAAACCCCTGAAGGTCCGAATTGTGGTCTTGTCAAGAATATTGCAATGATGGCATACATCTCGGTTGGAACCGAAGAAGACGTTGTCGAGCGTGCAATGATAGGTGCAGAAGTCGAACCTATAGAGAAGCTTCATGGCAAACGTGGTCGAAAGGGAGCCGATGTCTTTCTCAACGGTCGTCTTGTTGGCATTCATCCAGCCCCACAAGTATTGGTTAAGACGCTCCGACAAAAGCGGCGTGCGGGTGAGATTGACAACCAAACAAATGTTGCCTACTATGAAGACACGCACGAGGTTCAGGTCAATTGCGATGCTGGTCGTGTCAGAAGACCCGTTATTGTTGTTGAGAATGGAAAAAGCCGCCTTACTGATGAACATTTACGGATGGTTGTAGACAGAGAATGGGGCTTTCTAGACCTAATGAGAAACGGAATTGTAGAATTCATCGATGCCGAGGAGGAAGAGAACACTCTCATTGCGATGTATCCTGAGGACATAGGCCCAAATACAACTCATCTTGAGATTGTCCCATCCACAATTCTTGGCATCTCTGCTGCACTGATTCCATTCCCTGAGAGAAACCAGTCTCCGCGTAATGTCTACATGGCAGGAATGGCAAAACAGTCAGTTGGCGTTCCAGCAGCTAATTTCAGATATCGGGCAGATACCCGGTCTCATTTCTTCCATTATCCTCAGGTTCCACTGGTTAAGACCCGTGCCATGGACTCAATTGGTTATGAGGAAAGACCAGCAGGACAGAATTTTGTTGTTGCAATCCTATCTTTTGAAGGATACAATATAGAAGATGCCCTCATTATGAACAAAGCGTCCATTGAGAGGGGTTTGGGAAGAAGTACATTTACTCGAGTCTATGAGAGTGAGGAACGCAAATACCCCGGTGGTCAAGAGGACAGATTTGAGATTCCTGACCGTAGCGTCAGAGGGTACAGAGCATCTGAATCTTACAGAAATCTTGGCGAAGACGGGATAATTGAAACTGAAGTTGAAGTACAGGGTGGCGATGTACTCATTGGAAGAACATCTCCTCCACGATTCCTCGAAGAATATTCAGAATTTGAGATATCTTCACCCAACCGACGTGAAACCTCAGTAGCTGTTCGTCATGGAGAAGCTGGTGTTGTGGATAGTGTAATTCTCACCGAAACCATCGATGGCAACCGTCTGGTCAAGGTGAAAGTACGTGATCTCAGAATCCCAGAGCTTGGAGACAAGTACGCATCTCGCCATGGACAAAAAGGAGTCATTGGATATATTGTACCGCAGCAGGATCTGCCATTCACCGAGGATGGTGTAGTGCCAGACTTGCTAATCAATCCTCATGCTATCCCAAGCCGAATGACAATTGGTCAGATTTTAGAGATGGTCGCAGGAAAGGCATCTTGCATGGTTGGTAAGCAACAAGATGCGACACCGTTCTGTGGCGTTACTGAGGAGGAGCTGTTTGAAATGCTCCGCAAACATGGCCTCAAGCATAATGGCCGTGAAACCATGTACTCCGGTATCACAGGAGAACGACTCAAAGTCGATGTGTTCATGGGTGTCATCTTTTACCAAAAGTTGCATCACATGGTGGCAGATAAGATTCATGCCAGGGCAAGAGGACCAGTTCAGATTCTGACACGTCAACCAACTGAAGGTCGAGCTCGTGAAGGTGGTTTGCGGTTTGGAGAGATGGAACGTGATGTACTCATTGGTCATGGTGCTGCTATCCTTCTAAAGGGTCGTCTTCTAGATGAGTCGGATAAGAGTAACATGCTCGTATGTGAAGAATGTGGGCTGATTGGGGTCTACGACCGAAACAAAGACCAATACTATTGCCCAATCTGTGGCTCAAGCGCCAAGATTAGTAGTGTTGTGGTTTCGTATGCTTTCAAACTGCTAATACAAGAAATGATGTCACTGGGTCTAGCGACCCGGCTTAGACTTAAGGAGATGATCTAAATGATCACAGGTCTCACCACAAAGAAGATTGACTCGATAGAGTTCGGACTGTTATCCCCTGAAGATATCCGGAAGATGTCCGTTGCGCAGATTGTTGTAGCCGATACCTACGACGAGGATGGTTATCCTATTGACTCAGGTATTATGGACCCCAAGCTTGGCGTGATTGATCCTGGTCAACGTTGCAAGACTTGCGGCAATAGAGTAGGAAATTGTCCAGGTCATTTTGGTCACATAGAACTTGCACGTCCAATAATGCATGAAGGATATTCAAAGGTCATTCACAAGGTCCTAAGGGCCATATGTAGAGAATGTAATAGAGTTCTTCTTACCGATGAGGAGATTGAACATTTTCAGAAACTCTTCAGACGATACCCAGAGATTGGTCAAAAGACTGCTAATCTCTCAAATGAAATTCTTAAACGAGCTGCAAAGACCAAGACCTGTCCTCATTGTGAAGGAGCCCAACTCAAGTTAAAGCTGGAAAAGCCAACCTCAATCTATGAGGTGGGTGAAGCAGGATCCGTGAGGCTCACTCCTATTGATATCAGAGCACGACTCGAGAACATCTCTGATGATGACTATCGTCTGCTCGGTGTTAATCCCGAAGCTGCCAGACTTGAATGGTCGATTCTCACAGTTCTTGCGGTTCCGCCGGTCACAGTAAGACCATCTATCACACTCGAGTCCGGTGTCAGGAGCGAAGATGACCTCAGTCACAAGCTTATCGACATCATTAGAATAAATCAAAGACTTCGTGAGAACTTAGATGCTGGAGCTCCTCAGCTCATTGTTGAGGACCTCTGGGAGCTTCTACAGTATCATTGTACAACCTATTTTGACAACGGAGTGAGCGGTATTCCACCTGCCAGACACAGATCTGGTAGAGCGCTCAGAACCCTTGCCCAGAGACTAAAGGGGAAGGAAGGTAGATTTCGTTCTAACCTCTCTGGCAAGCGTGTTGACTTTTCAGCACGTACTGTTATATCTCCGGATCCAAACCTCAGCATGAACGAAGTGGGTGTTCCAGAACAGATTGCAAAGATACTGACAATTCCTGAACGAGTTACAGAGTGGAACATGGAGGAGATGAAGGAACTCGTTATTCGAGGACCTGACAGACACCCCGGATGCAACTACTTAATTCGCACAGACGGGCGAAGAGTGGATCTTCGATTTGTAAAAGACCGCTCCATTATTGCAGATACAATAGAGCCTGGCTTTATTGTAGAACGTCACCTATCCAATGGTGATATTGTTCTATTCAACCGACAACCTTCTCTTCACAGAATGTCAATTATGGCTCATGAAGTAAGAGTCATGCCCTATCGAACCTTCAGGCTATCCCTCTATGTATGTCCTCCCTATAACGCAGATTTTGATGGTGACGAAATGAATCTGCATGTTCCACAGTCTGAGGAGTCCCGCGCTGAGGCAAGGGTACTCATGCGTGTGCAAGAGCAGATTCTCTCCCCACGATATGGTGGACCTATTATTGGAGCGCTTCAAGACTATATCTCAGCAGCATTTCTCTTGACAAGAAAGTCCAGTCTATACACAAAAGACCAAGTGAATCAGTTATTGGCCGCTGCAAATCAGCCACAGACACTTCCTGAGCCAGTTATCAAGGCTCCTGTTGAGCTATGGACTGGCAAACAAATCTTCAGCATGTTCATTCCTGATGGAATCAATATCTCGTTCAAGGCTAACATCTGCAGGAAATGTAGTGTATGTAAGCGAGAAGATTGCGAATTTGATGCCTTTGACGTCATACGAGATGGAAATCTGATTTTTGGCGTTGTGGATGAGAAAGCATTTGGTGCAGGCGAGCCTGATTCTCTCTTTCACCGGATCATCAAGGAGAAGGGATCTACTGCTGCTAGAATATTCATGGATTCTGTTGGAAAACTTCTTGTCAGACTGATCACTGATAGAGGCTTTTCCATGGGCTTAAACGATGTCACACTTCCCCGAGCAGCATCACAGAGGATTGAAAGAATCCTATCCGAGGCTGACAATAAGGTTAACCAGCTCATCGAGACCTACAAGAGAGGTGAACTAGATCCTAACCCAGGACAAACCCTTCTGGAAACACTTGAGCAGAGGATTATGGCAACACTGGCTGAGGCTCGTGACTCTGCTGGGGAGGTTGCAGGAGAACACTTAGGTCTGGAGAACACAGCTGTTATTATGGCACAGACCGGAGCAAGAGGGTCAAGACTTAACCTGTCCCAAATGGCTGCAGTCGTAGGGCAGCAAGCCGTTCGAGGTGAGCGCATCAGTAGAGGGTATGTCGGTAGGACCCTACCTCACTTCGAGAGAGGTGACCTTGGTGCACGGGCTCGTGGTTTTGTTACATCTAGTTACAAGAGTGGGTTGGACCCCATCGAATACTGGTTCCATGCTGCTGGAGGCCGAGAGGGTCTTGTGGACACAGCAGTACGAACTTCAACTTCGGGTTATATGCAGAGACGTCTGATGACAGCTCTTCAAGATCTCAAGGTGGAAACTGATGGGACTGTGAGAACAGCGCCTGGAAGAATTGTTCAATTCCGTTTTGGTGATGATGGTGTTGATCCAAGTAAATCTGATCATGGACGCTCAGTGAATATCGACATAGCCATCGAGAAAGTCCTTGCAAAAGGAAAGATGAAGTAGGGAGGTCTAAAGAATGTCAAAAACTACAAAGGAAAAGAAGACCGCCGCTGAAGACAAAAAGAGTAAAGCTGCTAAGAGTACTGAGAAAAAGCCCAGAGCTACAAAAGCAACCAAGGCTACAAAAGCTAAGGCTAAAGAAAGTACACCGAGTACGAAGACAGCAGTCACCACGAGTACAGCTGAAGTCGCATCTTCAATCGATAAGAACATGGAAAAACGGTTTATCAAGATGCGAGAAGAGCGCAGACTTCCTCCAAAGGTAATGGATGAGCTTGTGTCTAAGATTAGTACACTTGACATTACTAAGAAAGAATTCGATGAAATCTGTGACAATGTTATCGAATCGTATGAGCGATCACTTGTAGAGCCTGGTGAGGCTGTAGGTACTGTGGCAGCGCAGAGCATTGGAGAACCAGGAACGCAGATGACTTTGCGTACATTCCACTATGCAGGAGTCGCAGAACTTAGCGTTACTCAAGGTCTACCTCGGCTAATAGAGATTGTTGATGCTCGAAATAATCCAAGTACTCCTACTATGAAGATATACCTAGACAATAAAATTGCTAGTGACAGGAATGACGCTAAACGAATTGCTCGGGATATCGAAATGGTTCTCGTTGAGAGCGTTGCAAGTAATGTGTCTATTGATCTTCTTAGACAGGCAATAGACATTCGTCTCGATCCAGAACTCATGGAAGACAAGGGTCTTACAGTTGAGATAGTTTCCAACGCAATCCAAGAGAAACTCAAAGGCAAAGGAGAGGTGGAACCAGGTGACAATGTTATCTTTGTATATCCTGCAAACGACACTCTTGCAGAGCTCCAAAGACTAAGTGAGAAAATCCGTGATGTCCGTGTCAAGGGTATTAATGATGTGACACATGTTGTGATTCGTAAGGAATCCGATGGATATGTTCTCTACACAGAAGGATCAAACCTTCAAGATGCACTTGAGGTCAACGGTGTCAATCCACACAAGATATACACCAACAACCTTCGAGAGATATACCAAGTACTTGGGATTGAAGCCACCAGAAATGCAATCATCAAAGAGGCCATGAATGTCCTTAACGAGCAAGGAATGGACGTAGATGTTCGTCATATCATCCTTGTTGCTGATATGATGACTGCAGATGGTAACATTAGTCAGATTGGCCGCCATGGAATATCGGGCTCGAAGAATAGCGCGCTTGCACGGGCTGCCTTTGAAGTCACAATCAAGCACCTCCTAGGTGCAGGTATTGCTGGTACAAAGGATCCATTACGAGGTATAACTGAGAATGTAATCCTGGGTCAACTGATTCCATTGGGTACTGGAGCAATAGATCTTCTGATGAACCCACAAGCTCCGGCTTCTAGTAAATCAAAGAAGAAGAAGTGATAGGGGTACACGAGAGAGACCACTGCGGAAGCATTAAAACAGAAATTCATTAGACGCAATCCATACGGGTCTAACGACAATTATTATGAGGTCCATACAATGAGCCTGAATCAACCAATAGCAAGTGCTGTAAGCACAGGGAAATGTAAGATAGGTGTTAACTCTTCGATATCCTCAATAAAGAAAGGTGAGGCTAAACTAGTAGTTGTTGCTGCTAACTGCCCGAAAGAAGAATTTGAAGACATAGAAAGATATGCTCAGCTAGCTCAAATCAAGGTTCAAAAATTTGAGGGAACATCATGGGACCTTGGAGAGGTTATTGGAAAACCATTCATGGTTTCCGCTATTGCAATTATTGAGCCTGGGGACTCCAAGATTCTAAAGATGGTTTGAGGCGATTTTTTTGACCCGTGTAAAGCTCTCAATGGACGATATGGGCTTAATCGCTCGTTTTGAACAGATTACAGGAGTTTCTGCAGTTGATATTGTTAGGGATGATGACGGAGAGCGAATCATCGTAGTTGTCAGAGCAAAACAGCTTGGAAAGGCTATAGGGAAGGGCGGCACGAATGTCAAAGCAGCCTCTGATGTTTTTGGAAGAGCTGTTGATATTGTAGAAATGGCCGACACTGCAGAAGACTTCGTGAAAAGCGCTCTTGCTCCCGCCCGAGTTGAGGCGGTGAAAATCATTGAGCATAGAGATGGTACCAAAGTTGCTTCTGTCACTGTGAAGAGTGATGACCGTGGTATTGCCATTGGTCGTGACGGAAGGAATGTAGCTCGTGCTCGCATCTTGGTCAAGCGACATTTTGATTTGAACAATGTCGTAATTGCTTAGAGAGATGCTCTCTACTGATTTTATTCAGATGCATTTGATAAGGCTTTTAAGGAAATACTAGCCCGAACCCGTGACCACCAAGGAGAGTGCACCATGGAGGGTGCCTCGGTCACTAAGAGGTTTAATAATTTGACCGGTTCAAAGTCCCCAGTTGGCGAGTTCGCAGCGCGACCTCTTTTAAGAAAGAGGAAAAAATTCCGCTGGAAGAAGTCAGCATACAAAAGCAAAGTCTTGAAGCTGAAGAGGAAGACCGACCCACTAGAGGGTGCTCCACAAGCTCGTGGAATTGTCCTTGAGAAAGTCGGAATCGAATCAAAACAGCCCAACTCAGCTATTCGTAAGGCAGTCAGAATTCAGCTATCAAGAAATGGAAAACAGGTCACAGCATTCATTCCTGGGGACGGTGGTCTGAAGTACATTGATGAACACGATACTGTTGTTGTGGAAGGAATTGGTGGTGCAATGGGTGGAGCAAAAGGTGATCTCCCCGGAGTCAGATGGAGAGTGACCAAAGTAAACGGTGTTTCACTAGACTCTCTAATCTATGGTAGAAAGGAGAAACCGATTCGTTAGGTGGTCATTATGTCAGAAGAATCATCTGAACCAACAATTACTGAGGGTCGACCTCACTCACCGCCCAGTCTTCTACTATTTGGTAAGTGGGATACTACTGAGGTTCAAGTCAATGATGTTGGCCTTGTTAGATATATCTCCCTAAAACCCAGCCTTATTCCTCATACTTCAGGTCGGCATGCGCATAAGAGATTCCACAAGTCCAATGTACCTATTGTAGAACGTTTTGCTAACAAATTGCTGAATGCTGGAAAACGGAAGGAAAAGAAGACACGAACTGGAAGGAATGCAGGCAAGAAATTGAAGGCGCTCAACAAGCTCCGTAGAGTCTTTGAAATGATTGATTATAGAACCGGCCTCAATCCAGTCCAAGTCCTTGTCACAGCTATCGAGAACGCAGCCCCTGCTGAGGAAACAACAAGAATATCTTATGGTGGTATGGCTTACCCGCGGTCTGTGGATGTTGCCCCACAACGGAGAATTGACCTTGCATTGAGATACCTCTGTGTAAGTGCAGTGCGTTCTTCACATAAGAATGCCAAGTCTTTCGAAGAGTGCTTAGTGGATGAATTGCTACTTGCTTACAAGAACGACCCTGGAAGTTTTGCAGTTTCTAGGAAAGAAGAACGTGAGCGTGTAGCTCGATCAGCAAGATAATACAATATCTCGGTCTACACCGGACCGTCCGGCTCTATGGTTAATAGATTTATCAACTCTTCAATCCCTTAGTGATTATGTTGTACGAAACGCCAAGCTTAGTAACCTAGATGATTTGCCGATAACTTCTTGTAATCGAGGACTCTCGCAATTTTTGATTATAATGACAAGAAAAGTGCTTCTTTGCTATGGTAGCAGATATGGAACTACGACTGAAGTGGTTCAAGAAATGGCCAAGACCGCTGAGGGTCTTGGCGCGAAAATTGACACTGTATTTCTGAAGAAGGATCGCCTACCGACCAGTCTCCTTGATTATGATTTGATAATTATTGGAAGTGGTATCCAAGCAGGCCAATGGACAAAGGAACCATTGAAATTCATCAAAAACAATCTTGAAAGTCTATCCAAGCAAAAGGTGGCGCTATTTGTGGTATGTGGATATGCAGGTAATCCTGAGAAATGCGATGAGGCTCAGCTACTCTATCTAGACAACATATCGGAAAAATACCCTGGACTATCCCCTATTTCAACTGCGCTCATTGGTGGAGTATTTGATTTTAGCAAGTACAACTTTGCAGTGCGCACACTAGTGAAGTCGATTATTAAGGCTCAAATGCCGTCTGGTGAAGAGATACCTGAAAAGGTAGATTTTCGTGACTGGGACAAAATCCGTGATTGGATACAGCAATTACTGCAATAGATTCATCAAAAATAATGAAATCTGTAGATATTGGAGGTATCTCTGATGATACGGCGCTATCAAGAGTCTGATCGACAAGAAGTCATTAAAATGATTGCATCTCTGAGAGTCTTTTTAGCCAAGCTGAAGTCCACAGAGAGGGATCTCGATTTAGAAGCTGCCGATGATGAACTGCAATCGTATCTCGGGAAGGACTTTCCTGTATTCGTCGCCGAATCTCCAGACGGCATTACTGGATATCTTGTATGCAAAATCGATGATGATGTAGTTTGGGCTGAATCCATCTTTATTCGCCCAGAATATCGTAGGCAAGGTATAGCCTCCTCTCTGTATATCGAGGCTGAACGTCTGGCTCAAGAACTTGGAGGTGATACAGTCTTCAACTGGGTCCACCCAAACAACAAGGTGAGCATATCATTTCTGAAGAAACGAGGTTATACCGTTCTCAACCTCATAGAAGTACGTAAGCCTTGGAAAGGAGAAGTATTAACAACTAAGATTCATGTAGGAGAGAACGAGTTTGACTATTGAATCTTAGTAGCAATACAAAAGCAAGACCTACTATTAGGTAATATCTGTAGAAGGCTCTCTATCCCTATGGTTAAGAGAACCTGTCGAAACCGTTAAAAGCATCCCGCGAAGGAGCATCAAAAGTCTGTCCCGAATTAGTGGATAGACCATAAACAACGTGGTGAATAAGATTGAGCAAAAAAGACAAAGAGCACCTCAATCTCGTCGTCATAGGGCACGTAGACCACGGTAAAAGCACTATGACGGGCAGATTGCTATACGAGACCGGTGCAGTAGATGAGCGAACATTCCAAGCACACAAGGCTGAAGCCGAACGACTCGGTCGACCATCCTGGGCTTGGGCTTTTGCACTTGATAGACTCAAGGAAGAGCGAGAACGAGGCCTTACAATTGACATCGCCTTTTTCAAGTTCCTTACTGACAAATACTATTACACCATTATCGACGCTCCAGGTCACAAAGACTTCATCAAGAACATGATCACTGGTGCCTCTCAGGCTGATGTTGGTCTTCTTGTTGTGTCTGCAAAGAGAGGAGAGTTCGAGGCTGGGATTGGAACTGGCGGTCAGACCAAGGAACATGCATACCTTGCAATGACACTCGGAGTACCAAGTCTCATCGTTTGTGTGAACAAAATGGATGATGAGAGCGTAAAGTACAGCGAGGATAGGTACAAAGAGGTCAAAGAAGAGGTTGGAGGATTCTTGGCTAGTATCGGTTACAAGAAGGACACTGTTCCATTTATTCCAACCTCGGCACTTGATGCTGCTAACTTGAAGGAAAGAACTCCTAAACTCACACCATGGTACGATGGGCCATGCCTATTGGAAGCTCTTGATCAAGTTCAGCTCCCACCAAAGCCCACTGACAAACCCTTACGTGTACCTATCAACGATGTGTACTCAATCAAGGGTGTTGGTACAGTACCAGTTGGTCGTGTTGAAACTGGAATAATGACAACAGGAATGAAGATTACCTTCATGCCCCCGAATAAGACCGGTGAGGTCAAGTCCATTGAGATGCACCATGAGATACTGGACAAGGCTGAGCCTGGTGATAACATTGGCTTCAATGTTCGTGGTGTTGAGCGAAAAGACCTTGGTCGTGGAGATGTTGCAGGTCCTGCTGACAAACCACCTACAGTTGCTGCTGATTATACTGGCCAAGTGATGGTCATTCAGCACCCAAGTGCTATCACAGTCGGATACACTCCAGTCATTCATGCGCACACTGCTCAGGTCGCCTGCAGATTCGATCAGATTCTGCAGAAACTTGACCAGCGCAGTGGACAGGTCATCCAAGAGAATCCAGACTTTGTCAAGAAAGGCGAGTCTATGATTGCCAAGCTGGTGCCTCTAAAACCAATGGTCATTGAATCCTACAAGGAGTTCCCACAACTCGGCAGGTTTGCTGTCCGTGATATGGGTATGACTGTAGCTGTTGGTATCGTTACCAAGGTCACCGCAAGGTAAGTGCTTTGTATTGTATAGAACCGGGCCTGCAAGGCCCGTGTTCTCTATTTCTTTTTTAATTTCGTACATCATAACAAGATGGAAGATATTAGAAGGTTTGATGTATAAGAGAGTGGCGAAGTGGTATTCTCATGATGAATGATGATTCTTATGATCCTTACCCACAAGAAACAACTCAGAATACAGGAAGATGGATTGTCTTTGTAGTCGCACTTTTCTTAGGAGTCCTAGGTATCTATGGCATCATCATCAGCACACCTCTTGATATGATTTTTCTCTACACATTCCTCTATGTTCCCATTGTCGTATTCCTACTCTATGCTACATTTAGGTGGGCGCAGGGTCGGTCGATTGCCCCCACTGATATTTCAGAGGACGACCGAATATTAGCCTCAATGAAGAAACATGCACTTCCAATTGAGAGTGATTCTCTCAGTGGTATGATAAGATGTGGCAATTGTGGAATGGATTTCGATATAAGTAATGCAACACCCGTCGAAAAGGATGTTTATCTCTGCCCATATTGCAAGACACGGCTTCACATAGAATAGTTCCAGATGGCTTTTCTTGCCCCTTAGACCAATTTTTAGATAGTCACATCTTGTGACTTCATTCTGTGACCCTCACAAGTGGCTTCGCTATATATACTAATTCTGAGCAGTATTTCTTGTGAACTATTATGGCTCTAGCAACTAACAACCGAACTGAACTCGTGTACAAGCACAAGCGCAATCCCCTCTCTACCGAGGCTGTAGCATTCGCATACCTCTACAGGAGGTAAACGTATCATGGCTCTTGCTAAGACTATTAAGATCAAGGCTTCTGGTAAGCGCATCTCCACTGATGCTATCACTTATGCTTTCTTTTACAGGCGTTGAGAGATGCACAATCTCTCAGCCTCTTCCTACTTTTCTTTTATCATTTTCATTTCTTCTAGTTCTCAATAATTTTGATTAGAGAAGAAAATGGCGCTGAGGACGAGATTTGAACTCGTGAGTCTTGCGACACTGGATTAGCAATCCAGCTCCATACTGCTCCGCGTATGTCTTCTGACAAACACGCCCAAGCTTGGATACCTCAGCATGACTGATTTTCTCGAAGATTGTGATTCTCTCATAAACATTGTGACAAAGATATTTTTTCAGATGACTGAAAGCATAAGGAACAGAATATTTTCCCTGATACTGTCGTATCATCACCCTTTTAGTTACACACAATATGCAATATCCTACATGGAGTAATAATAAGGAGCTAAGAACATGGTACTACCAATTGGTCCCCTCATGATTGAACACCGGCTGATTGAACGTATGATATCAATTATGGGGAAAGAGATTAGGCAGATACAGAAGAATGGAAACGTAGACCCCAAATTCATCGATACTGCAGTAAACTTCATTCGAACCTATGCTGACCAGTGCCACCACGGGAAGGAAGAGAGGATTCTGTTTCGTGACCTGCAGAAAAAGAAACTCAAGCCAGACGATAAACAAATCATGGACGAACTGATACAGGAACATATTCTGGGCAGAACACTCACTGGTCAACTTGTCGAAGCAAAGAACAAATACATAGCTGATGATCGAACAGCCCTTGTGACCATAATCAGCATCATGCAACAACTCGTGGACTTCTATCCAAAACATATCGCGAAAGAAGACAAGGTCTTCTTCAAAGCAGCTATGGAATACCTCACCAAGCAAGAAAAGGACGCGATGCTGGAAGAAGAATATGAGTTTGACAAGAACTTCATCCATATAATCTACCAGGACATCGTAGCGCAGGCAGAACAGTCTTTCAAGTAGGGTATGGTTGTTCCGAAGAGGTGCGACGGCTCCTTGATTTCGAATGTCGGTCGTCGGAGGGCAAATCAGTGCATTTCTCAATGCGGCAACCTCTTGGGCTCCACCACTCTTCCTTAGGGCTGTTCCCGCCAGGGCCTGACCCATTTCGAAAGTTTATGACAATCACAGCAGACCTACGAATGCTGCTTTGCCCGTGACAGACTCAAGAGACCGCACGTCAACGTCCTGCGACTGGACCCGCCGATGTTCCGGTTCATCCTTAATGTTGGTTACTAGCTCCGGCTATTGCCATTACCGGTGACAGGTCGCGGCAAACGACCCAGCCCTACCCGTCGCAATTGGACGCTTCGAGAGTTACCCTAAAAACATTGCCGATGCTGACAGAACTATATTAATGAACCTGCAGATCGCTTGATTGTAGTGAGTTCCTCCAGAACAGTCTTCTCAGCTGGAGAGAGGTCATCGATGAACTTCTTCCTTATTGCTAGAATCTGTTTATCTGGAATATCGATGTACAGGATTTCATCTTCTTTTACCTGTCTTCCTATGGTTGGACCACGGATTGAAACTGCAACTTCCATCCCATCTGTGGCTTCATCTATTGACACACTACGATCCTGTATCTGAAGAATAGTACCTACCCTTTTTCCCATTTCATTAATGAGCCCTGTTTTCGGTTTGATGATTCCATGAACTTTAACACCAACAACAGCGGGATTGTTGTGCCTGAAGACATAGTCTGGCATAAGTTCAATCTTGCCTGGTCTGATTATCGCCCCAAGAGACTCAGCCTTCGCTTGTTCTCTCTTGACAATGAGCCATGCATAGTATTCATCATATAATCGATAAATCACTTCATTCATGAATATCTCTACACCCATTTCAGCTGCAAGATCCTCTATCTCTGGTGAAATCTTTACATTGAATCCTAGTACTACTGCATTGAGTGGGTCACTATCACCTGAGGCATGTCCCTCAATAATATCACGTTTTACGATAGGCCCTACATCTGCTGCGCGTACTGGAACATGTCGTTCTTGTAGGAACTGTGTCACTGCCTCAAGAGATCCTAATGTATCAGCTTTCAATACGACACCTGATTTGTCGGTCTTGATTTGAATTGACTTTAGTTCATCCTTTACCTTTTGTTTTATTTCTTCGAGTTTCTCAGGATTCGCCACTGCATAAA
The DNA here is from genome assembly GCA_016839275.1 of Candidatus Thorarchaeota archaeon. Lineage (GTDB taxonomy): Archaea > Asgardarchaeota > Thorarchaeia > Thorarchaeales > Thorarchaeaceae > SMTZ1-45. The sequence goes on along the minus strand of JAEOUM010000064.1, from coordinate 47,630 downwards.
CAGGTGCACCTGCTACAGCTCCTTCAATATCCGGAGCCACAATCTTTACACCTGCAGCTGCATAGACTACATCAACATGCGAAAACTTTTCCCTTGGATCGCGAATCTCATCAAGTGGTTTGGGGAGTAATAACGCTCTGATTTTTGCCACTATTACACCAGAGAGACCGCCAATGACTACAGTATCCGTTTTTTTCAAGACACCTTCATAGATTATTGTATCTAGAGTGAGCCCAAGACCGGTTTCCTCTCTTACTTCAAGAATGGCACCTTTGGCTGGACCTTTTGATACTTTGAGCCTCTCTTTCATGTATTGCTGAGTAAGACCTGAGAGGACCATTAATAGCTCTGGAATTCCGGTGCCTGTTTTGGCACTTGTGGGTACTATTGCTACATTTTTCGTAAAATCCTTTACACGATCAAACCGTTCCGACTGAATACCGTTTGCAGAGAGAGCTCCAACAATCTCGTAAATCCTTCTATCAACTTCTGTCTGTACAGACATACTCTGCGCCTTGATAGATTGAAAGAGCGACAACCCCTCTTTATCCTTCCATCCCGGGACTTTATCGAGTTTATTTGCTGCAATGAGAAATGGTGTCTTTCCAGACATTAGAATTTTCAAAGACTCGTATGATTGAGTAAGAGGGCCTTCGTTGATATCAACAACAAGTATTGCAATGTCTGCGATAGCTCCCCCTCGACGTCTCAGGTTTAGATATGCTTCATGTCCAGGGGTGTCGATGAACAACAGACCATCAATCGTTAACTGGGTTTTGACAGAACTGAGAAGGTCTCCACAGATTGATAGAATTGTTTCTGTGGGAAAGAATGATGCTCCAATATGTTGCGTAATTCCTGCCACTTCTCTCGCTTGGACACCAGTTCCTCGCATCTTATCAAGGAGAGATGTTTTTCCGTGATCGATGTGTCCAAGGACCGTTACAATTGGTGAACGCAGTTTTTCAGTATCTGTCATCGACGCACCTCACAGAAGAATTATTTGTGGTCACGGTATATCCGTTATGAAAGTGTCGTTTCATACATTCATTTTTTGAGTTATCTTCATCATTCTAATTGTTGCTGAATGAAATGGATTATATTCGATAATTACGCCAGCGAAATCCGTGGATACAGCATTTGTGTATCAATAAAGGTGATATAATTTGGAACAATCCCTTGTGATTATCAAGCCTGATGGCACAGCAAGACGGCGAGTGAGTTCTTTGGTGCTGCAAGCACTTCTTGACCAAGGGTACAAGATTATCGCTTTCAAAGAAATGATGGTGTCAGAATCTCTTGCCAAGAAGCATTATTCTGTTCATAGTGAAAAACCCTTTTTCCCTTGGCTTGTCGATTTTATTTCCTCCGCTCCTGTGTTAGCCATGATTTTTGAATCAAATAATGTAATCCAAGGTGTCCGGGATGCATTGGGTGCTACCTTTGTCCAAAAGGCTTCACCAGATTCATTGAGAGGGAAGTATGGCATCTGGGCTGGAATCAATATTGCACATGCTTCCGATGCACCAGAAACTGCAACTTCTGAAATCGCATTATGGACAACTGAAGGAGGTCTCGTTGAATCACCAGAAGCCGAAACCTTTGCTCGTGCCTATATTAAGAAATACATTGATGGCGATGTGGACTACACAATGAGGCTTCGTGAAGTGGTAAAGAACGCGATTGAAACTCAAGATTCATCCGATAAGCCCTTGGAATCGCTAAAGGACTTGTTTAGCAAAGATGCAGCAGACATTCACAAGGATAAAACTGACGCTCTTGCTAAGGTAGTGTTTGATTTTATTTTAGAAGAAATAGAAAAAACAAAGTAGAACCATCAGGTGGTTAAAACCACCTTTGGTTCCTTTTTTAGAATCTCATTTATCGAGATACTTTACCACCTTTCTCGTATCCAGCTGTCCACTTGGTATCTCTAGGTTTCATACGACGTGCAATTCTATTGACCTTGCATTTGTTGGAGCAGAACCATGAAACAGAGCCGTCTTTAGTCTGCACGAACGCAATACCTGTTCCTGGTTCAATATCCTTTCCACAGAAGCTGCATCGTTGTGTGCCGACCATCTCAACGCCTCCTCATTTTCCGGGCTTCGCGTTCTGTTTCCCTTAGAATGAGAATGTCTCCTTCTCTCACAGGTCCCTTGACGTTTCGAGTTAGGACTCTTCCTTTATCTCTGCCATCCAAGATCTTGACACGTACTTGAGTAATCTCACCTGTTACACCAGTTCGTCCAAGGAGTTGGATAATTTCTGCAGGAATTGACTGAGTCACTTCTTCATCTTTACTCATCGAAAGTCATCACCTGAATCTACTTTCGGAGACCGTTAATCTTCTCGACAATATCGTCTACTAGAGCCTTTGCTTTACCATCTACGACAATTGCGATTGCAGCAGTTGGTCTTTCGATTCCAGCTGCTTTGCCAAGGTCCACCTTGTTCTTTACAAAGATATAAGGGGCCTTCTTATCATCACAAAGACCAGGTAGATACATGATAATCTCAGGGGGTTCAACGTCCTCAGCAATGACTACTAATCGGGCAATTCCTCGCTCGATGCTCTTTGTGGCTTCGTTAATTCCCTTCTTAATTCTACCAGTGTCCTTAGCTATTTCAAGAGCCTCAAGAGCCTTCTTTTGAAGTTCTTCGGTGGGCTCCCATTCTACAAAACTTGGTTTTGGCATTACCATCTACCTCAGTTTATTTCTTCATCGGTATTTTGAACCTGCTCCATCGGGTCAGGCTCTGCTGCGAGTTGCGTTGACTTCTTTTAAAACTGTCGAACTGTCAATAACCCAAATCTCGCATAGCACTCAAAATATTCGCATCATCTACATTGAGGTGCTCCAGTACAGAATAACGTTCTCTCTTTTTCATAATCTTACCCGCATGATGAACGTCATCCAAGAAAGTCGCTGGTGAATGTCCAATCTCATTAAATGTGGTGGGCATTTGCCGAGATCTCATAAAGCTAAGGATTTCTTCAAATCCATGTTCCGTATATCCTGCCTTTTGAAGATAGAAAAGACATATTGGGGTGGCAAATGCAACCTGAAGACCATGAAGTTCTTTTGATGTTCGATCCATTGCATGTGATATCGCATGTTCAGTACCAGAACACGGTCGCGAACTTCCAAAAATACTCATAGCCCTGCCTGCATCAATCTCAGCCTGAATCAGAGTTTCAATTCTATCATCTTTCAGCACAGTGTGTAGAGCATTATCTACAATTGAGTAGACTTTTCGATCAAAAGGTTCTCCTTTTTCTTCATGTGCCAGTTTCCACTCTGATAGGCTAGCTGTCTTACAAATAATATCTCCCAGACCTGCTAGTTTCAATCGTGGTGGAGCCCTTGAGATTATTGCTGTGTCTGCAATGACTGCGAGAGGTCCCTTACACTTCTGTGAATATTTGTACCCATCATGACTAACTGATGCAACCTCGCTCGCAATACCATCATGAGAGGCGGCAGTCGGCACTGATATCCAATCTAGACCAGTCTTTCCTGCAATCAGTTTTGCTACATCAAGACTTGTACCGCCTCCAAATCCAATGATAATGTCAACACTATCAAAGTCTTGGATGGAGTTACGAGTATAGGAGTTCGCCATTATCCATCTACAAGTCTGCCCTATAATATCCTCAAGATATTTAGAATACTCAGAATGTATTAGCTCATCTGTAATGCAAAGCGGTTTCGAGTAGTTTCTTATTATTTTTTCAAGTTCCACTAGGGCTCCTTCAGCAATTGCAACAATAGTAGGCCCTTCGCAGGACATTCAATCATCTCTAGCCTTGCGAAACACGTTTTCTTGTTAAGGGCTTCTATCGCGCCAAACAGCCGTCTTTTGCACTATTCTTAAGTAGAACTAAGAGAGCGCGGCAGTCCAGTTAGTGAGTGTTACGTACGAAATACTCTAACCTATACGTCAACCAGACCTTTCAATCTCGGAGTTCAACTCTCATGACCGAATACGTTAAGGTTGCCCTAATGGGATCCGGCTACGCTGGTAAGTCAACCCTAATCAAGCTGCTCACTGACAAAGCTCCAAAGCTTGAATGTAACTACCAACCAACTCCAGGTATGAACTGTGGAACCCTCACAATCGACGCTAATACAAAGGTTTCACTTATTGAAATGGGCGGTCAAGCACACTTTGAATTTCTTTGGCCTGATTTCATGAGAGGTAGTACAATGGTTGTTGTTGTCACTGAAAGTAACCCAAAGGCTGTTCTCAAGACGCGCCAACTTCTTGAAAAGTACAAAGATCAGCTTGCAGGAACAAAGGTCATTGCAGTGGCAAATAAGCAAGATCTACCAGGCTCTATGAGACCCGAATCGGTTCAAGACCTACTAGGCGTTCCGACCTATGGCATGGTTGCAGTAGATCCAAGAGAGCGATTGAACGGATACAAACTAATTGTCAATGGACTCAGAGAAATGGTCCAAGTTGCTGCATGATGCAATGTTACTACGTACGTGCTAGCCCCGCCAATAATCTAATCTATATTAGCGTCTTAGGACAATCCTTTTATGTACAGAGCCAGCAGACGAACCCGCCCAAGGCATGGGCGAATGAGCTATCTGGTTGACTACAACCACTTAGCGAGTCCATCCGGGAAGAACATGTCTTTTGGGTATTGGATTAACCTCCGCGGTAAGGTGAGTCAATGGAAATCACAATAATTCGTAAGCAGGATAACATCATCCACTTTCTAGCTGAAGGTATAGATGTTGCCTTCGCAAATGCACTCCGGAGAACCATGCTTACTAGATTGCCTGCAATGGCGATTGATGAAGTACTAGTTCTAGAGAATACCAGCGTCATGTATGATGAAATGCTAGCTCATAGAATGGGACTTCTTCCTCTAGTGACAGACCTTGAAAGCTATAATCTCCCAGAGGATTGTGATTGTGAGGGGAAAGGCTGTAGTCTCTGTCAGTGCACGCTCACTCTTGAGAAACAAGCAGGAGACGAAGTAGAGATTGTTTATTCACGCGATTTGACATCACAAGACCCAAAAGTTGTTCCCGCATCAGGTGATATTCCCCTAGTGAAGCTTGCCCCCCACCAACACCTAATCATTGAGGCGTATGCGCGTCTTGGAAAAGGTGTTGAAAATGCCAAGTTCCAGCCAGTTTCGACGGTGTCGTACAAGTACGTACCAATTGTCGAAGTGAACAAGGAAGTGTGCAATCAATGTGGGGATTGTGTCAATGTATGTCCCAAGAACATTCTGCTTGTTGAGGGCGATACAATAGCAACACAGAACACTCTCGACTGTAGCCTTTGTGAGGCATGTGTCGAAGTCTGCGAACCCGGAGCAATTACAATCGATTCAAAGAAGGACAGTTTTCTGTTCAAGGTTGAATCCACAGGAGCACTGGCTCCTGAAGAGATTGTTGAGAAGGCAGCTGAGATTCTGAAGGAACGAATTAGGCTAGCTTTAGATTATGCAAATTCACTATGAGGTATGAGAGTATGGAGAGATCTGTGAGAAGCGGCCCATCCGACCCTAATACACGTGCGCTGATTAATGCGCTTAGAAAGACATCAAAGAAACACGATGTCAGGATCTGGAAGCGAGTAGCTGAGATGATTGCCCAACCTGCACGGCAGCGTCCTGCAGTGAATATTGGCAAGATCGAGCGTCATACTAATGCGGGTGACATTGTTGTAGTACCCGGGAAAATACTAGGTTCTGGCATTATTACGCACAAAGTAACAGTCGCAGCACTGAATGCATCTTCAACCGCAAGATCTGCCATCGTTGAGGCTGGTGGTTCGGTTATGTCAATTGACGAATTACTCACTCAAGCCCCGAAAGGGAGAGGTATTATGATTATTGTATAGGTGATTCCAATGAGTACAGAAAATGTCAAAGTTTATGATGCTGAGAAAATTGTGGTTGGCCGACTTGGAACTAGAGTTGCAAAGGATGCTCTGATGGGAAACAATGTGGTCATTGTGAATGTGGAGAAAGCCATCATCACTGGCGATCGTAGGTCGGTAATTGAGGCATTCAAAGTAAAGCGTGATATTCGAACATCATCAAATCCCACACGAGGTCCATTTCATGAACGTAGACCTGATATGATGGTTCGAAGGATGTTTCGAGGAATGCTCCCGTGGCCGACACCAAGAGGTAAGGCGGCATACAAACGAATTAAGGTCTACATAGGAATCCCCGAGAAATACATGAATGCTGAGAGAATCGTGCTCGAAAAGTCCCGTTACAGAAGCATGAAGAACAAGTTCATTCAGGTGAGTGAACTAAGTCATGAACTTGGTTGGAGAAGCTCGGAGGTGGCATGAAGTGAGAGTAGTAGTAAGTACCGGCAAGAGAAAGACAAGTCTTGCAAAAGCCACATTGAGGGATGGTGCCGGTCGGATAAGAATTAACGGAACACCTTTGGAAGTCCATCAGCCAGAGCTTGCAAGAATGCGAATCATGGAACCCTTGATTCTGTTTGGCGACAGCTGGAAACGTTATGACATTAAAGTGAGAGTTCGAGGAGGCGGTTTCATGAGTCAAGCAGATGCAGTACGGATGGCTGTAGCAACCGGATTGATTCGCATGAGTCAAGACTTCGAAGCACGTTCAAAGATGATAGAGCATGACAGAACTATGCTTGTTGGCGACCCGAGGCGTACAGAGCCAAAGAAGTTCGGTGGGCCATCAGCACGTTCACGATATCAAAAATCATACAGGTGAGGCGATATAATGATAATACCAGTACGATGTTTCACTTGCGGGAAAGTAGTAGCTGACAAATACGAACAGTTCAAACGAGAAGTAAGACAAGGTGAAGATCCCGCTGTTGTTTTAGACAATCTTGGATTGAATAGATTCTGCTGCCGAAGAATGCTACTTGCTCAAATTGACATTATTGATAGTTTCATGGCATTTTCCACAGTCACCCCTGCGGAGGTAAGATAAAATGAGTGATATAGAAGTCACTGACTCAGATCTCTTGACACCAATGGACAAATACTTAGCTGCAGGTTGTCATATTGGTACACAAGTCAAGACACAAGATATGGAGCCATTTGTCTATAGGCAACGTCCAATTGGTCTTTATGTTCTTGATGTTCGTAAAACAGATGAACGAATTAGACAGGTCGGTAAGTTTCTAGCTCGTTTTGATCCTTCAAAGATTGTTGTGGTATCTGGTCGAGTATATGGCAAACGTCCCGTTGAAACCTTTGCATATTATATTGGAGCAAATGCTTTCACAGAGAGGTTTGTCCCTGGGACTTTGACAAATCCTAATATTGCAGGTCCAAGACAGTACATAGAACCAGATGTAGTGATACTCACAGACCCGCGCACAGATCAGCAAGCACTCAACGAAGCTGCAAAGATTGGCGTTCCAGTAATCGCTCTTTGCGATACTGACAATGCAACTACAAATGTGGACCTTGTGATACCGACAAACAATCGTGGACGAAAGTCACTTGCTTTGGTATATTACCTTGTCACTACTCAAGTGCTCAAGGAAAGAGGTGATATGCCTGAGGACAGTGAACCAGCTTTCACTCCAGAGGATTTTGAGCCTCAAGTCCAACGTTTCTGATTTTCACTCTATGAGAGTAACGACGCCGTTATCGGCGTCAACTTCTATTTTTTGTCCAGTAGTAATCTTCTCAATTTCAATCTGGTCCACTGCCGGTATCTCTGATATGATACAGCCCACTGCGACTACAGGATCCATTATCCTATTTACAATAGCCAAAGGCGCCTTTTCTGCCTTCTTTAGGGCATAAAGGACATAAGAGCCTACTGTTGATCCCTTTCCAGAGGGGAAAACAAGAACCTTTCCTGCAATCGACTTACCTTCTAAATGATGTCCTTTCTCTACAATCTCGCCGGTTTCAGGATCACAACCACCATAGAATGATATGTCCTCTCCAGTGACGAGGGCTTCTCCAACTACCTTCCCCTTGAAGATTTTTCGACCTTGCATTATGAAACCGCCTCCCTGATACAGTCCTTCATGGTTCGTATCTCTGTCTTGAACTTATTCTTCCCACGTGCATAGAAACAGGCTTTTGCGGAATCGGTCATCAACCCTGTGAACCTGCCTTTTAGTGGAGCCACAGCACAACAAGCATCCGCAACAAGATACGCCCCTGCTTGTTCTATCTGATCATAATACCCCATCTTGATAGCTAGGTCTTTAGTAGGTTTAGCAGTAGTAATCCAAACCGTCTTCCCATCAGAAACTTTTCTGCCCTTGAGCATACTTGCTATCTCTGCGATCTCCTTTATACTAGCATGTGGACAGCCTATACTGATGAAATCAATAACCGCTTCTTCATCATCTAGCTCTATCTGAGCTTGCTTCAAGTCCTCTTCCGTGACGACCTCTGTCTTATCTGGAATTGTAGTTCTATTGGGTGTAATTCCCTCCATATGGAAAATAGCTACACCCCCATAAGTTGCAACAGAAGCGCTGAATGATTTCAACTGTTCAGTAGTCGCTTTTTTCACGCCAACAATGTATGGAATTGCTTTGCCAGTTCTGTTCCCAATGACTTGTCCTAGAAAACCAAAGTCATTAGTTTCCTTTAGTTCTGTCTGCACCTCGTATCTGACCTGAGCAAATCTGTTCTCGTTGAGGTGTAACCCATACTCTGCAGTCACGCCCGTAAGTGCAGCAGCTAGTGCGCTTGGACCCCCCTCTCTATTTGTATAAGCACCAATGACTGAGTTAGCAAAACAAACTGCGGAGGACTCTGCCCATGCAATATGTTCACCAAAGTGTGGTAGGTTTCCAATAAGATAGGGGGTACAAGTGCATGTTGTCACAACTCCCATTTTCTCAAATGCATCTACAACTCTTTGTTGGTTTTCTGCAAATTCTTCACTTATTCCATGCTTTTTCCATTCAACCATGTCCATTCCTGCAGGATTGAGAGTTGTGAGCACACGGGTCTGACCATCTTCTGCCATTTCACTAAGATATTCCAGGCCTGCCTCACCAAGATTGTCATAAGATACTCCTGCTATCTGTACGCTAGAAACTGGTATCAAACGCTTTGCGCCATAAATCTCCCCTAGGGCTGTAATAATCTCCATAGCTTTTCGAGTTGCCTTTCCATGTTTTCCTTCAAGCATCTCTCTCTCTTCAGATGTCAGTTCCAAGACCATTTTACTCACCTAGAAACTTCTTCATATCAACCTCTGGAAACTTTGCCTTGTCAAAGCTCTTGCCCTTGGTTTCCAATACCTTAGTACAGTCAAAACCACACTTAGTTGTTAGATTTGTGCCTGCTTCTGCACTTGGGTCTAACGAACTACCTGTTTCTCGGTCTTTAATTAGTAAATCATCATCTGCCTGAAATCTTGTAGCCATTGCCCACTCTCGTTCCTCATCTGAGTATATGTCAATATCCTCATCATAGACCCAGATGTGTTTTGCACTCTTGTGCCCCGCAAAAGCTGCCTCCAATGTCTGTATCCCGTCATCCTCATTCTTTTTCTTTATTTTGATGGCAACATGCAACCAACTTGCTCCACCAGGTGTAATATACACATCAAGAACATCAATACCCCTGTCCTTCACTTTCTTGAAAATAGTCGGTTCTCTGGGCATTCCCATCAATATTTTGTGCTCTGATCTTCCTGGAAGTAGACCTTGCCATATGGCAGTCTTTCTATGTGTGATTCTTTTCAATTCAAAAACAGGCTCTTGTCGAATGACATCAACAGTTTCAGTAAGATCTATGAATGGTCCCTCGCTATGTGTTTCTTCTAGGAAAACACGTCCCTCCAACACAAATTCAGTATCTGCTGGTATCATCAGATCAACAGTCTTTGCTTTAGTTACTTTGATGCCTCTGAGGGCATTAGCTATTTCTAATTCATCTATACCTGTATCAACTGAAGTTGCGGCTGCTATGAGTACTTCAGGTGTATTTCCAATACAAAATGCCACATCAACTTCACCATTACGTTTTAGGAAATTGTAGAAGTCTCTTCCGCGGACTACTCTTGTTACCATCTTATCCTTTCCAATTTGCATAGCCCTATGGAAATCTAGATTCTGTCCGTATTCAGGATCAGCTGATACAACAACACCTGAGGAAATGTATGGTCCACCATCTATTTCATTGTGGAATAAAATTGGCAGCTTATCCAAATCTACAGTATCTTCAATTACTTCCTGACAAGCTCCTTTGTCGGTTTGTTCTGGGGGACTCTTATTCTCTATTGCTCTTGTAAGAGTTGGAATGATTTCTTCTGCCCGAATTCCAAAATAATCCGCAATCTGTTTCTTGTTACAGAACAAATTACCAGCCACTCGAAATTCACTTTCTTTGACTCTCTCGAATAATACTGGAGTTGGTTCAAGTGTTTTCAAAACGCCTGCTATCTCAAGATGCTTCGATATTTCCCTCTTAATTGTTGTAATCTTGTCTTGTTTCTGTAACGAGATAATGTAATTCTCAAGTATCATATGATTCACCTCATTTTCCGAATGATGTTGTCCACACTCCCGCGGCTTTTGCGTTTTCAAGGGCCTTTGCAATCTTCTTCATTGTCATCTCATCAGGAGCGAGAGCTATCATATTACCACCTCGACCGGTACCTGTCATCTTTGATCCAGCCGCCCCATTCTCTCTGGCAATCTTAACTAAATTATCCAGTTCTGTACATGAAACTGTTAACTGCTGTAACAATTCATGGTTCTCGTCCATCAATTCTCCAACTCTTTCGATATCACTCTTGATTAGCGATTCTTTTGCATCATGAACAAGTCGCATATACTCTTTCGAGATTTGCTCGAACCATTCGGGATTTGCCTCTTTCTTTGCTCTTACATCGCCCACTACAACTTTCGTACTTGCAGTAATGCCAGTTGCTGCAATCACGAGATACATCGCTGTGTCAAGTTTCAATCTTTCAAATTTTGGAGCCCCTCCACTCAAATCTCGTTCAAACCAGACCAGCCCCCCATAAGTTGATGCAGTATTATCTAATCCTGAAGGTGTTCCATGATATCCTTTCTCTCCTTCATAGGCTGCCTCATTTATTTGTTCATCATCTAGTCCAAGTTTGAACTCGTCATTGAGGGCTCTGGCAATTGCTACACAACTGGCTGCACTGGCTCCAATTCCTGAGGCACAGACAAGGTTTCCTTCAAGATCAATTTGAAATCCCATTTTTGTCGTGTCGATATTGAGATGTTTCAGTATAATCTCTAGCGAGGCTTTCTGTTCTTCATACTTCTCCTTTTTGTAGCCAGGCATTGCAGGTCGATTATCAACAAGTGTATATCCAAAGGACCTCACGCGTGTTAGCCTTGCAGTTGTTTCAGATGAGATTCCTGCTGCTAATGCCGGAAGCCCGTAGACCACAAAGTGCTCGCCAAACAGAATTACCTTACCTTTTCCTGAACCAGTCCCCATGGTTTCTCTCACTCACCATTTTTGCCTCTGAATGCACCTTAAATAGACGGCGCTTTTGAAGTCTTCCTTCGATATTATTACAATTAGTGATATACAATCCTGTTCTCTAGAGTTTAGCCATTATGCTGCAAATGGCTGATTTATGGACGCATAATTTCTTCTTTTCATCATTTATCAAAAAGAAGAGGATTGGTGGGCCGGAGGCGATTCGAACGCCCGATCCCTTGGATCCGAACCAAGAATCATACCAAGCTAGACCACCGACCCATGGTTCGAATCAGTCCCCTCTTGGTTTAGATTTAATCGTTTCGTTGAAACGTTCTCTTAGCCATCCAACAGAACCAAGAAAGAGTCCATCTATACTGAACACCTCAGAATCAAAAAGATTTACACATGAATTATCAAAAATCGGACCTGGTAATTTTGAATTGGGCGAATTGACAGCAATTCCTGTCACAATCCTGTTGAAACTCGGTAAGGTGACTAGTTTTGCATACTCATCATCAGGAATTTCTAGCATTCCCAAATACCGCCTGACACAGTCCTTGTCCAACTTTGAGTGAAGGATGACGGGCACAGATCCAGCGTATCTCCTTCTATTGTCCCGTCCTGTGTTCGAACTTGATACGGTATGAAACCTACTCACCGAAGGGTGAGTATGTCCCATAACAAATAATGAAGCATCAAGTAAATTGGGTGCAGGCCAAGCATGCCCATGAAATAGACTCACTCTCTCTTCTCCCTTACCTATCAAAACGCCACGAACGTCTGCTAATTCCACGTTTCGTGGGAGCAATGCTTCAAGATCTCCATCATGATTTCCAGGTATCACTACAGTTCTCACAACATTCGATAAATCAGACATAAAATCGGGAAGAATGTCCCAGTTAAATGGAATGTCTGTCATGATTGTATGCTTTACATCTCCCATAACATACAGTATTTGCACATCATACTTTTCGACTAACGTTTTGATTCGTTCAAGAATGTTAACATGTTGCAGTGGAAAGTGAACACCTTTTTCCTCTGAAATCACCTCTTCAAAACCAAGATGAAGGTCTGAAATTAACAGGACTGAAACATTATCCCTACGAATTATCATGCCTCTATCGTCAAATATTAGCTCCATCGTTAGTTACACTTCAATGATACAACATTTTAACCTCCTTGTACTAGACAAAGACTGAATGTTATGGCTCTATCATCAACTGAAGTGAAGAAACTCTCTGCGGAGAGTCTTACTCAAAGCGACATCGAATATTTTCGAAGCAGGTATGGAAAGAGGTTTGTTAGGGCACTCCAAGTTGTTGAGGAGAACAAGGTAGTGAAATATCAATTTCAGCCGAGCAACACTACAACATGGATAGTAAGAGGTCGAGGGAGACAGTATATGGTGATTCCTAAGATCTACTGTACCTGCAGAAGTTTTTACCAGGATGTCGTAATATCCCGAGAAATCAATATGTGCTATCATCTTCTGGCACAGCAAATTGCTGAAATTAGGAATCTATATGATAATATAGACTCTTCAGACGCCGAACGGCGGAAGATGTATGTTGAATGGCGGCGGACAGACTGAATGCTAGTGATTCAATATTCGTACTGAAGATAACTTTAAAACACGCCCTCAAGTCTGCCATTTTGACTGCTCAAAGAGGTCGGATACATCAAATGACTCAGCTCAGAAAGGTCCCTAGAATACTAGCACTAGCCCTAACAGTCATAATACTGTTATCGAGCTTTCAAACAGTCGCTCAAGCCCAAACTGACCTAGACCCTATCGTTATTGTTTTTGATGCTAGTCATTCTCCACAGTTTGCTTTTGATGATCCATTGGGCTTGAAGCTGGTGGTAGACCTCGTTAATGATTCCACAAGATACATTGTTCGTATCAATGAAGGCCCTCTAACTGATGAGGTTCTCAACGATGTTGATATCTTGATAATTGCTGCTCCTGATCAAGTTTCGCCCTTCACAACAGCTGAGTTCAACGGAATCAATGAGATGCTCGCAAATGGCAGTTCATTATTCATCCTTGGAGATCCAGCACTAGGTCAACAATCAACCTACTGGAGCGAAGTCGAGATGCAGGATATTGGAGAAAATGTCGCCTTGAACAGACTACTTGATGGTCTCAATGTTACTGGTATCCGCTTCAGTCAAAATGATACTCTCACCCACTATTGGTCTGATACAATGTTCGACTATGATCATGCACTTAACGAAAGTACACCTTGGCTCCTAAGACTTGATTCAACAACATGGTCTTCCACACATCCAATTTTCAGAAATATCAATGAGCTGTATACGATTACTGCAACTCTCAAACCAATCGAGCTAGCTAGTAGTATTGGACATGGATATGAGAGTTCCTTTGCACAGTACCAAGTTAGCGTTAACGGATGGGCTAATTACTCACGACCGAATATTACAGAAGAAGAATATGCATTAAGACCACGGTCCTACTCAGCACTTAATGGAACCTTTCCGTCATGGATATCTGCTCTTGAGTATGGTTCAAGCAGAATCGTAATCGCAGGGTCTACAATTATGTTCACAGGGATGACATTGGACCTTGAGGGCTCTGAGTTGCAATACTTCTATGTGGGAGACAATGCTAGACTCTTCACTAACATCATTGGTTGGTTATCCGAAGGTTTCGAACAGATACCCAGTGCGATTGTGCCGATGCTAATTATATCATCTGTTGTAATGATTGTTGGTGTGACTTTCTACTTGTTGAAGAAGATTAGGTGAGGGCCCACCTTGGTGGTTCAAGACCCTCCTCCTTTAGAATCTCATCGATAAGGTCTTTCAAAAGAAACACCCCCTTCTTCTTCAGAGCGTTTGTTACGATAACAGTTGGTTCTCTATCAATAACTGACTCTCTGAGCTTATGAACAAGAAAATCTAGTTCGCTCTGAACATGGCTGCCTTTCAATTTGTCTGCCTTGTTTGCTACAACAACCACACGTGGCGATATTTCGCACAAGAACGAAAAGAATTCAACATCTACAGGTATTTCACCCCGAGCAGACCATCTATCATGAAGTACTCTAAACAGAGATATATCAATAATGAGGACCGATAACAGGATTCTATTGCTCCAATTCTCGAGCGATTGAATGATATGTTTCTTGGTTTCTTCTATTTTGGTCTTGCTTTGACCCGCCATAAAGCCAAAACCTGGTATATCCGCAATTGTGAACGATCCCATCTCTATCATTTGTTCCCATCGGGTACTTCCGGGGCGTTTTCCGACAATTACTTTCTTTCCAGTGAGGGCACGAATGATGCTGCTCTTTCCTACATTGCTTCTCCCTGCGAAAACAATCAATGCTGCGGTCTCTTCACCAGTAGGGTCGTGTTCTTTCATACTGTAGCTCCCCTTTGGCAATTGCTCTTAGGATTTCAAGTCTTCCTGTTAATCCGGGCTGAAGAATTCGTGATGCAGTCGTTGCACCAATTCCTCGTCCAGCTAATACTAGGAGTGCATTCTTCCCATACCTAGAAACAAGTTCGGCGGTAAGCGCTGCCGCATTGTATCTTTTCTCATCATCCTTAGTAAGGGATACCCCTCTAACACGTTTAGCAATTAGCTTTATGAAGTCTTTTTCTGAAATTGGTAATACCGCAATCATTTTTGAACCACAGATGGGGCACTCGACTACGTCTTCGAAGGTTGATATGGTTCTGATAGAATCCCAATGACCTTGAGCCATGCAGACCAGTCTGAATTGTTTTGTAAGAAGACGCTCCTCCATCATCCGTAGTACTTCATCCTCCTCTGTTATTTCTCCCATGACCTCAAAACGTGTCTTCTCTTCTATGATGAGCCGTGCAAGGGGTGAAGGAGTTGCAGTCTTGACCACATGGACCTTGAGTTCACCTTTGGAGAACCTAGTAAAGACCTCTAATGCTCTTTTTTGATCCATTTTTTCTTCTAGGACTTCCCTCATAGCCTCATCGAACACTGGTGTTCCTTCGAATGATTTTATGAGATACTTCACTGGAATCTCTCTGGATTTTGCATCTCTTCGAATAACATCCATTCTTCGAGCTACATGGACAAATCTTGAGGCAAAATTCTGCGTATGCTTCACTGCTAATTCTAGAATATGTGCTGCTTGCGTAGATGAATATTCTCGCAATACATCAAGTAGATGTTCTGGGTCAAGCTCTTCACTGGAAGTGAACAGGATACGATAGGGGTCTCTCTCAACTGCTACACCAATACCAAGTCGTGTTGTCAAAAGCGATGCGATAACAATTCCTAAGGTTTCATTAGCCCTAGTTCCCAAAGGTGCATGGAGAATTATACCTGTCCCACACATTTCAAGAACTAATCTGTCTGTAGAGGGAAGATTGCCCAAAACCTCCACAGTTTCATTGATGGTTTTTATAATGTGTTTCTGGGCTTCTCCAGATATTCCATACTCGTGATTAAGCCACTTTCTAAATTCCTTCTCCTCTTTGGTCACAACCGAATTCCAGACTTTCGACACTTCGGAGGCCACTTCATATGGAACAGGAATCATTTCTCCAACCCATCGAGGAGCATCAATATCAATGCTTGTCACTGGTGAACACATTACCTCCCCACTACTCTCATCCACACTCACAACAGTCCAAGGTCTGCCTCGAATGACAAACACTGAGCCAGCTTCAACATTTGCTGCAACATAGTCCTCGTCCAAGACGCCTATAGAGGATCTAGTTGTGATATCCACTGCATTGACTTGTTTAATATCAGGGATTGTACTTAATCGCTCATAATAGAAGATTCTTGTTCTGGGACCCTTAGAAACTCTTGAACCATCTATCTCCAGAAGTCGGCGTCCCGCCATAAACTGGAGGAGTGTATCTAACTCAGATTCAGAAACGTCCGAAAACGGATACGCATCCTTTACTAACCTCAGAAGCGCAGTCTTTTCTATTTCACCAATATCCAGTAGGACCCCTGAAACTTGATGTCCTAGAACATCCCATGATTTCATTGGGATTCTTGCATCTTCAACCCTGTTCTGCCGAGCCCTTCTGATTATCACACCGGACTCGATAATGTCATCGAGATTAATAGTGGAAACAACAACACCCTTTGAGATACGACCAATTCCATGACCGGACCTTCCGACACGTTGTACTAGCCTTGAAACCTCTCTTGGGGATGAATACTGAACAACAAGATCAGCCTGTCCAATATCAATACCAAGCTCAAGACTTGACGTAGCTATTATCGCTTTTGAGATTCCAGTCTTCAGACGATCTTCAGCAGACAGTCGAGCATCTTTTGATAATGACCCGTGATGAACATCAAACTCAAGGGATGGTTTCACTGCTCGCATCTTTGCTCCTAGAACTTCTGCAAAGGATCGTGTGTTAGTGAACACTAGAACAGAGTTGTGGGTCTCAATCAGTTGTATGATTGCCTCGAGTCTTGCAACAGAATGTGGTGGATAGGATATTTTTCTACCAAGAATCTTGTCTTGATCTGTTGGAGTAGGCATCTCCACCTTTAGTTTCATTTTTTGATTATCATAACCAGCCCATAGTGTCTTGATGCATTCTTTCCCACTAAGGAGTCGAGCAACTTCATCTGGATTTCCCACAGTTGCTGACAGTCCGATACGCTGAATTTTCGTACCAACTAACCGCTCTAGTCGCTCAAGACCTAAACTGAGTTGGACACCTCTCTTGCTACCTGCTAGGTCATGAACTTCATCGACTATGACAGCAAAAACAGTCTTCAAATGGTGTTGTAGTCTCTTTCCAGGAAGAATCGCCTGTAGAGACTCTGGTGTAGTAATTAATAGATTGGGAGGTTTGATAGCCTGTTTTCTTCTGGCATACTGTGTTGTATCTCCATGTCTAACATCCACAGTAAGTCCCAAGTGCTTGCATAACTCTTCAATCCTCTTGAACACATCACGGTTCAATGCTCTTAGAGGAGTAATGTAGATGATATAGATTCCAAACAATTCTCTTATCCTTGCTAACTGTTGGAGTTTGTCAAGGAGTGGGATTATTGCTGCTTCAGTCTTTCCGGTACCAGTTGGTGCTAGGAGAAGAGCGTTCACACTTTCATTTAGTATGATAGGTATTGCCTTTTCCTGAATTGGTGTAGGTTTGATTATTCCCTTTGACCTGAGAAAGGATACTATATCCTTGTTCAGTGCAGTTTGCACGGTCATTAGTGAGTCATCTTTCTCATAAGGTGACGGCATTCGTTGATTAAGATACGGATATCAGTTTTTAGAGTAACTTCTGCCTCTTCTGATTTCTTCTCTAGTATAGTAATTATGAGTTCAATCGGTTTCTTTTGATTCTCAAGTTCTTCTATCAGTTCTCGCACACTATCCATGTTAGAGATATGTGTAGCAATGTTTTCAAAAGCAGTTTTTAGAATAGAATCAGTCATGGGGACAACTTCCAGTGGACTACTCTTCTTCCTCGCCACCGTACACCATATAACCCATCGTCAGCAAAATAGCAAGTATGCCCATCGCAGCTAGTAGGATAAACAGAATTGCAATGAAATTCTCGATGGTCTGCATTGGAATCTTGTGCTCTCGGAGTTGGTCCACTTATAACCATTGCTGAATATTGACGGTTGTATCACACTCAAGTTTCAGCAGTACGTTCTTCGTAGAATTTGTCGATAAAAGCCCCATAGATATCAACGGGTTCTGTCAAAGGATTGACCTCGTCAATGGTCATTTCTATGCCACAAGACCCACATTTTACAGTCGCCATCGAATTATCTCTATAGAGTTCGATTTTGATAGCAGTGTTGCCACATGCGGGACATGGATATACATCTGGAATTCGTTTCTGTGGTCGTCTGCGCACTTTCTGCCTTCGTCGTCTTCCCATGATCACTCACTCTATGCCTATTTCACACATACCAGAGCAAATGCCCCGACAGAAATAGAGCGGGCTCACCCGCTCGGATGTTAATTTAAGCATTTTGTTAAGTGTCCAAGTATTCCCATAGAAGCTTTCTTATTGTCGTATGCTCCGCTTCGACCAATGATGCCCGACCTCTCAAATGAAGCTCAGTGCGTGCTCAAAATTCTTGAAGCCGGTGATTCCCTTACAACCACCGAGATACTTGAACTAGCTCGTACCGAGAAGTATGCTGGTATATGTACAGACTGTGCAGGTGGCGATTCATTTGTTGCTGCTGCAAATCAGCTCGTAGAACTAAAACTAATCACAAAGAAGTTCGGTAAAGGCGGATACCACTGGCAGCTTGTAAAGGACTGAGTATTATGGTTGACTGGACAAGAATCAGAAGTGATTTTCCCGCACTTCAACGAAAAATCAATGGCCGATCTGTGGTGTATCTTGATAGTGCATGTATGGCACTCAAACCAAGACAAGTTATTGATGCCATGTATGATTATTATGAGAAGTATCCTGCCTGCGCAGGACGAAGCATTCACAAATTTGGTGAAGAGGCATCTAATGCCTATCTAGCTGCCCGAAAGAAATTTGCAGATTTCTTGAATGCAAGTCAGCCGGAAGAGTGTATCTGGACGCGTAATGCAACAGAATCCTTGAATATTGTCGCGAGTTCGGTTAAAATTCCCAAAGGATCGAAAATTGTGACAACCTCTCTTGAGCACCATAGTGGCTCACTACCCTTTGTAGAACGTGCAAGAAGAGATGGTTTAACGGTCGAAGTAATCAAAGCTCAAGCAGATGGCACCTTCGATATTGAAGACTGGAAGCGAACAATCGATAGCAACACAAGTTTGGTATCCGTTGTTCATTCTTCTAATGTTACAGGTACCGTTGCTCCCATAAAAGAAATCGTTGAGATTGCTCATGATTGTGGAGCTCTTGTCATGAGTGATGACGCTCAATTTGCTCCACACCATCCTCTTGATGTACAAGCCTTTGATATGGACTTCTCTGCCGTTTCAGTACATAAGATGTGTGGTCCGACGGGTATGGGTGTATTATATGGCAAGCTAGAACATCTTGAATCCATGAATATGTTCTTGTATGGTGGTGATACTGTCAGTGATGTCAGATTCGAGAACGGAAAAATCATTCCTGAGTATCTCCCACCTCCTGAGAAGTTTGAGGCAGGTCTACAGAATTATGCTGGAGCAATAGGAGCAGGGGCAGCTGCCGAATATCTCCAGTCGATAGGAATGGAAGAGATTGAGAAACATGAGCGCTCTCTTCTCGAGATTGCTATAAAGCGGCTACTCGAAATGGACCATGTACACATTCTTGGGACTGATGATATCACTATCAAGACGGGATTAGTTACTTTCCGAGTAGATTCTGTTCCCTCTGCGCATGATGTAGCGACCTTCTTAAATGATGAATTCAATGTCATGGTACGATCCGGTTGGCACTGTGCTGGGCCATTCCACTATCAAATGGGTATTGACCCAAAGAAAGGAACTGCACGTGCTAGCTTCTATCTGTATAACAATAAAGAAGATGTTCGTGTTTTTCTTGAAGGTCTCACAAAACTTGTTGAGATAAGTTCCTAGATGAAGTCCGTACCAGAAATGGTACAGACCTCTCTTCTTCAACTTATTTCCTTCTGAATTGTTCCCTTTAGTCGTTTGATTTCTTGAACAGGGTCCGCAAACTCAAAGCCATTGATGGATATATCAAGGGAATCCCTGAACTTCTTAACACGTCCGTACATAGCAACATATCTCCCAAGTATCTTATCAGAGGTCACTCTGAGTGGCTCATCCTCCTTGCCCGATTTGGAAATCATTTTTTGAGCCTCCTCAGCTGTCATTCCTAGCAATTGTTCACCAATGTTGCCAAAAAGTGTGGCTTTTATTGAGCCTGAACCATCATCGACTGTAATTTTATAGAGCATTCTGGGTTCCGGATCTTTAACAGGTCCACATGACTTGCAATTATACCCGTCTTCTGTGGCTTCGAGCTTTTTATTACAGGTTGGGCAAGCTTGGTAAATTACTCCTGTCTGCCCGATACCCACGATGATTCCACAAATCTCAACATTTTTTCCTTCGGTTCCATCGTCGATATCTCCTATGAGCACTCTTGAAGCTTGGGTTTGTACAGACTCAAATGACACCTCTGAGAGATCAAGCTGTTTCAATTGAGAGTCCTTGGGATTCAACACAAGTTCTGCCTTCCGTCCCACAGTAAACTCTAAACCCCCTCTGAATCCTTCTTTTGTGTATCCGTGAAGAATTCTGATTACATCTCCTTCTTTGATCTTAGCAATCTTGTCTACATCATCTTCCCAAAAGGTTACACGAATCTTACTGGTCTGGTCCGCAATGACCACATTCCGTACCTGTCCCTCGCTTCCATCCTTTTTTGTGAAAGTTCTTACGTCATAGACTGTTGCTACTTTTCCCTCTATATCAACATCCCACATGTTTATTGTAAGATCCCCGATATTCTTCATACCCAGAGGAACTGAGGTGCTTGATGAGGCTGCTGGCGCCTCCACTGTCTTCATCTTATCCTCTAGTCCTCTCTCTATCTTTGCTGCATTACCCGCATGAATCTCGATTTCATTTCCATCCCGATTAGGCTTTGTATAAGCACCAGTTACCCTAATTATCTCGTTTGGCTGAGCATCCTCCATCTCCTCTGCTCTATCATCCCAAAACACGAAACGTGCAGTTCCAGTATCATCTGCAACAATCATGGATAATACCTTGCCTTCACTATTATCCTTCTTTCTTGTGAATGTCGATAGATTGAACACTCTGTGGACCTTAACCTTCAATGTGATATTGAAGAGCCTATCCTGAAGATTGCTAATCTTCACCTCCTCTAATATTGGTCGTGAATCAACATCAATCCCTATCTCTTCGATTTCATCATCTTCAAGCGGCTGTATGGTTCCCATACGTCCAATATTAAGTTCAATTGTATCCCCAAGCCCCATTTTGACATATGCGCCTCTAACTTGGACAATCGTACCTGGTGTAAGAACATCTTCCGAGATAGCTCTGGTCATATCATCCCACAGAGCAACTCTGATACTGCCCGTTTCGTCTCGGAGAAAAACGCTTGCTACTTTGCCCTCAGTTCCATCCGATTTCTGAAACGTTCGTACATCACTTATACTGTCAATAATACCTACTAGGGCATTCACATTCTTAGTAGATTCTGTAATGTCCTCTATTCTCTGACGTGCACTTGGCGTTACTTTATGCAGATCTACACCAAGTTCTCTGGCCACGATCATTGCGGCAGACTCATCATTAATGACTTCTGGGCCGAGCTCTTGGCGCTTCTCCTGAATCATTGTCAGGATATCATTGCGCTCAAAGTCAGACCTATGCTTTAGAATTAGTTCAATTGTTTCTTCAAGAGTAAGCAAACAGGTCACCTTCCTCCATTTGTTTGGTGGCGTCTTATTAAGTACTAGTTTTGCCCCGTTCCTTTAAAGTAATCTACTCTTTTGCAACGAGCTAGTAGATTTTCTATGTTGTTGAAGCGAAACATAGAATACGGAACACGATAGTTCCGATACGACGAATTGTGATAGAACTCGAACACGACCTTCCTCCTCATAGTATTAGCTACAAACAGTACTTTGACTCTTTGAATCAAGAAGTCACGAGAATATATGCTATTGCAGAGGAGGCACGGTCAAAGGGTTTTGATCCAACAGTACGGGTGGAGATACCTCCTGCACACGATGTTGCAGCCCGCGTTGAAGCCACATTAGAAGGTCCAGTGGGCGTGGCGAAACGTATTCGAGAATTGCAGAAGGGTCGGTCCCGAGAAGAAGTCGCATTCGCCGTGGCGAAAGAGATCGCTGAAGGAACACTTGGCAACATAACGGATTCTGAAAAAGCAGCTGAGAAAGCTGTGCGTGTTGCCTTGGCTATCCTTACAGAGAGCATCACCGCAGCCCCAATTGAGGGTATTGCACATGTCAAAATACGTGGCTCCGAAAAGGAAGGAAATCAGTATCTCGCACTCTATCTCGCTGGTCCAATTCGTGCAGCTGGAGGAACTGAGGCTGCAATGACTGTTCTTGTGGCTGATTATGTTCGGCAAGTACTGAAACTTCCATCATACAAGTCGACTCCAGAAGAAACAGAACGAGCACTCGAAGAAGTAGAGCTTTATGCACGGAATGTGCATCTTCAATATCCAGTTCACCCAGACCTTATTCGTTTCGCAGCAGAAAGACTACCCATCATGCTGACTGGAGAGCCCACCGAAGAGTTTGAGGTATCAGGTAGCAGAGATTTGGACCGCATTGAAACAAATCGCGTGCGCGGGGGGTCTGTCCTCGTCTTGAGCGATGGAGTTGTAGGAAGAGCTACGAAGTTAGCAAAAATCGTTCACGACGCGAACATCAAGGGTTGGGAATGGTTGGATGAACTGGCTGCAAGAATATCCAAGGCAAAAGCCCTAGAAGATGAAGATACTGCGGATAAAAAACTTGAACCCAAGTATGATTATCTGTCCGATGTGATTGGTGGAAGACCCGTTTTCTCGCATCCGTCCAGACCCGGTGGCTTCAGGTTGAGGTATGGACGGTCTCGAAATACGGGCTTGGCAGGTGTGGGAATTCATCCAGCTACCATGTATCTCCTTGAAGAATTCTTAGCGACTGGAACTCATATTCGTACTGAACGTCCTGGAAAGGGATCAATTGTTGCTCCCGTTGATACTATTGAAGGCCCAATCGTACTCTTTAAGGATGGCTCTGTCACTCGATTCTCACGTCTAGATGATGCCCGTGGTCTCGAGGGTAAAGTAAAGAAGATTCTCTTCTTGGGTGATATACTTGTTGCATTAGGTGAATTTATAGAAAACAATCATCCGCTTGTTCCATCAGGTTATTGTGAAGAATGGTGGTCTCATGATCTCGAACACGCAATCTCTTCCATCACAAAAATACAACTGACAAAAAAACTGACTAAATCTGGTCTCACTGCGGAAGATATTAACAAGTTCATCGAATCTCCTCTCGCTCACATTCCTTCTCCCACTCAAGCTTTTCATCTATCTAAGAAACTAAAGGTGCCTTTCCATCCATTTTACCTCTATAGGTGGACTGTCCTCTCCGTAAAAGAGCTACAAGGCCTTCGTGATTGGCTGCTTAGTACATATGAAACTGAAACGACAGCTGAAGGAGAACGGATAGTCCTCCCCTCCGATAAATCCCTGAAATCTCTTCTTGAAAAAGTAGGTATTCCACACAGGTTTACAAAAGATAAGAAAAAAATAGTTCTAACAGATGAACCAATCGTTATTTTAGCACAAATTGGAAACACGTCAAAGCAGCCAAAAGGGGAAACGGCTCTTGATTTTCTTAACTCGGTTTCACAAGTACAACTCAGGGACAAAAATGGTTTTTCGATTGGTGCTAGGATGGGGCGACCTGAGAAAGCTGAAGCACGGAAGATGAAACCTCCAGTTCAAGTTCTATTCCCAGTTGGTCGTTCCAAAGGTACAGAGAGAAGAATGGAAGAGGTTGCCAAGAATGTTCAGTACATCTCCACACTAGACTCCTTCGATGAAGCTAATTACAACAGCGAGATATCACCTGAAGTTTCTGGTGTGGAAGTTGAGCTTGTGACTAGAGCCTGTCCTAAATGTGGGTACAAAACTTACGAGTCAAGATGCTCAGAATGTGGCACTCATACAGAAATAGAAGCACGATGCGCAGAAGAGGGATGCGGTCGTATTATTGATCCCGTAACTAATAGGTGCCCAATTAGTACACACCTGAATCCGAAGCATATGACGACAAAAATACTCTCAGTAGATTTGAAACTAGAACTCGATCGAGCTAAGGTTGAGGTTGGTGAGTTTGAAACACATGGACTCAGAGGAGTCCTGGGTCTTACTAATAACAATAAGATTCCAGAGTATCTAGGGAAGGGTATTCTTCGTGCAAAGCATGATGTGTATTGTTACAGAGATGGCACAGCTCGATTTGATGCCACAGATGCTCCGATGACCCATTTCACACCGAAGGAGATTGGCGTATCAATCAGTCGCCTTAGAGAATTGGGGTACGTCACAGACTATGATGGAGCACCACTCACTTCAGACGACCAGATCGTAGAACTAAAAGTTCAAGATATCATAGTGTCGGAAAAATGCGGAGACTATCTTTTACGGGTGGGAAGGTTTGTTGATGATTGTTTAGAGAAAATCTATGGTCAGAAGAGGTATTATCATCTAAATTCTCAAGAGGATATCGTGGGGCAGTTAGTCATTGGACTTGCTCCACATACCTCTGCAGGAATAATCGGCAGAATAATCGGATTCACAAATTCTAGTGTCTGTTTTGCTCATCCTTATTGGCATGCTGCAAAACGAAGGAATTGTGATGGCGATGAGGATGCTTTAATCCTAGTTCTTGATGCTCTCTTGAACTTCTCTAAACATTATCTGCCTGCAGGTCGTGGTGGTCTAATGGATGCTCCTCTTGTTCTCTCTGTAATTCTAAACCCCAAAGAGGTTGATGATGAGAGCCATAACATGGAAGTCTGTAGGCGTTATCCTGCGAGATTCTATGATCTGGTCGCACATGCACAACATCCTAATACCGTCAAAAAACTGGTTGATATTGTTGCAACCCGTCTCAATACACCAGCGCAATATGAGGGATTTGGGTTTACGCATAGTACGACCACATTTGATATAGGACCAAGAAATTCTCGTTATAAGTTACTCAATACAATGGACGATAAACTCGAGGCTCAGCTTAGGCTTGCCACGCTAATCGCTGCGGTTGACTCACAGGATGTTGCTCAGAGGGTCTTATCCACTCATTTCTTCAGAGATATTCGAGGGAATCTTCGTGCCTATTCTACACAGAAATTCCGATGTATGAAATGTAATCGAATCTACCGCCGAGTACCACTCTCTGGGAAGTGTATTTGTGGTGAGGCTCGATTATCGCTCACGGTCAGGCAACGGAACATCTCCAAGTATTTAGCTGTAACAGAGAAAATCATCCATGATCATGGACTCGATCAGTACATGCAAGAACGGTTGAAACTCATTAATAGCTCAATGGATTCGCTCTTTGTTTCTGAACAGACTTCTCTCACTGATTTCTTTGATGACTACTCAGACTGAGCATCAAGTGCTAGTTTCAAGAGAGATTTGTCCTCTATCATTCCCGCTAAATTCCCAGCTACGTCGAGGACAGGGACTTGATCAATTTCTTCTTCACGGAGTGTTTTGACAAGCTCAGAAATTGTAGCTATCTCGCTTATACTAATAATGTTCTTTGTCATTGCCTCTGCTACTGGAATATTTGGCAACTTAAGCAGTTTCTTGGTGACTACAAGGAAGTCCTTTGAAGTCCAACCCCACTCAACAGTATTGTCCTGTCCACTGAATGTTTTCGATATATTGTCTTCAACAGTGACCTCTGAAAGACGAATATAATCACTCACAGTAATCATCCCCGACACACCGCCGCCTTCATTAATTAGAACAAGAGAATTCTTTCCAGCCATATCCATTATCATATATGTGAGATGTAGCGGTGTCTGGTCCCAGACTGCAGTTATCTCCTTCGAGATATACTCTGAAATCTCCCTCGAACCAATTTTGTCATCATCCTCAAGAACTGCTCCCAAGATGTCCGGTATAGAAATTAGTCCAACTAGCTCATCCTTTTCAACGACAGGAAGTCTTCTATAATCCTTATCAATCATGATTTTTGTCGCTGTTCTCAAATCTGTTCTGGGACTTACCGTAATAGGGTCTCTAACCATCAACATGGCTAGCTGGTTCTCATCAGCCTTCTTCAGAAGATCCGTCCTAGTCACAATACCAACTAAGCTCTTGGTTCCCTTCTTTACAACGGGAACTCCGTTAATTTGTTTCTCTGCCATTAGCTGGAGAACATCGTCTCGGGTGCCTGGTACTGAAACGTATATCACGTCAGATTGCATGCAGTCTTTGACCATCATTGTTGTGATGACTCCGGTTTTGATAGAAGTTCTAGAAGACTCACAGCCCATGGAAACCTATGGGTCTAAACCATGAATCTGTTGTCGATATCATATTTCTTTGGTCACCTTTTATGTTTATCCTTAAACAGCTATTTTCTTGTTACTCTCTCACCATGGATGTTTCTTTAACCCAAGAAGATATCCTAATGCATTACTCACCCAATGAATGAAGAAAGTTGTAATTATTAGAATAGTAACGAATATTGCCCCTGGATCGAATATGGGAGCAGCAAAGATTAGTGCCATGATAATGAATCCTAATTGGTCCATGAAGGGTGATGGATCTCCGCTTTCAACATTGACTCTTCTTTTTATGAATGACCCTACAAGATCTCCTGTCAATGCACCAAAAGACATCAGGATTGCTACTGGCACTTGCATGAAGAGTACATAGTCCATTTCAGGTGTCACTGTGACAAACATTGCTAGGAACGGTCGAAGATATGGAGCTATGATGAACTGTCCCAATCCGGTCAGGGTTCCAAAGATGATTCCAACAATAAATCCTCGTATGGTCTTTCCATTCCCTAATAATCTGCGGCCGTCTCGGAAATAACGACCTCCATCGATAGGATTTCCACCGCCCCCAAGTACAGGTGTCGCATTGGCTATCCATGCGGGCAAACCAACCCAAATTGCCAGCTCAAAAAGAGCTAGTTCTTCATACATCAAACAGCACTCCATGTCAGCGGTTTACGATTTGAATTTCACTCTTTCTCACTGGCAAGATTCATCGAAAAACCTTCGTTTGTTAGGTAAAATTCTCCCTCCACAATTTCTCCTTCGGGTATAAGTCGTTTCAACACTCGTGCTCCTTGAGTTCTTCCGATTCTCATCTTAATTACATAATCCGACCAGTAGTCCATGATGTTCCCTGCAACTGGTTCGAAATCATTCACTCCCTGCAATCGCGCCGTGACCTGATTCAGGATTAGAACTGCAATATCGTAGTTCTGAGCCAGTCCCTTTAAAAGTCCAGTCTGCCGATTAAGTTCGCGATGGTTTGAGTAGTTAGTCTTCTTATCTTCAAGCGCGAGCCGATAGTGCTTGGTTAGAGTGTCAATAACAACCATCTTTGTGTCATCTCTGATATATAACTCAAGATCTTCGAGTAAAACTCCTTGTTCACTGAATCCCTTTGGTGCCAATATCTTGACAAGTGACTCAAGATCCTTGAACGTCTTGCCTGTTATTTGCTGGAGTCTCTCAACAGGAGATGTGTTTTCAGAATTAATGTATATAGTACCATATTCTAGCTTTGAGAGCTCTTTAACGAACTTCAGTGCAAGAGTTGTTTTTCCCGATGCCGCCTCACCATAGATATGGGTAATAATTCCAGTGCTGAGACCGCCATTCAGTATACGATCAAGAAGGGAAAGCCCTGACGGAAGAATCAAAAACGTCTCACTGCAAGATTGTCATCATCTCATAGTGATAAGCGTATCTAGAAGGATTGAATTGATGAGAAGATGGGAAGCTGCGATTGCCACCGAA
Source organism: Candidatus Thorarchaeota archaeon (assembly GCA_016839275.1). Classification (GTDB taxonomy): domain Archaea; phylum Asgardarchaeota; class Thorarchaeia; order Thorarchaeales; family Thorarchaeaceae; genus SMTZ1-45. Next base: position 19,737 of record JAEOUM010000064.1, on the reverse strand, counting down.
AACCCTCTGATTCTCTATCAAGCAGTCCAGCTTCTTAATAAATTGGGTATTGATTTTGTAATTTGTTACCCGACTGACAATCGGTGTAATCATAGTCAGGTAATTATTACAGATGTTGAGGGTGGCTTTGAACATCATGAAGGGCTTGTACTTGTTCAAGAGAACTTCGACATGGACTTTGTCAGAATTGAGGTGATAGCAAGACTGAGGATGATTAAAACCCCCTCAAAGGCAGTCATTGGTATAGACCCTGGTATGACATCTGGAATTGCCTTAGTTGTTGATGGTTCTGTGTTATACCAGACCTCTCTTGTTGTTCCAAGCGCTGTCGTAGAACTCTCTTGTCGTCTGATAACCTATATTCAAATCCTGTTTCCAATGTGTCAAAGCATAGTTAAAGTGGGAACCGGGTCAAAGCTCTACTCTACATTACTCTTACGAGAAATTCTTCACAAGTCGCAAGAATTAGATATCGAACTTATAAACGAGAAGAACACAACGATATCCAGCGGAGCACGGTCCGATGAGTCTTCTGCAATATTAATTGCAGGAAGAAGTGGGAGGAAAATGATACCCTCTGATACACTATTAGAAGCCAAGGTCGGGTATATTCGTTCTATCAAGCAGTTTGTCATTCGTTTGACAAGGGGAAAAAAGGTCCTAACCTCAACAGAAGCACGCGCTATTCTTCTTGATGAAGTGGCATTTGATGATATAATAATGCAAACTACGTCATAAAGAAGCTTTCAACCCGGTGGGCAACCACTTCTGAATTGTCCGGTACAACTTGGAGTGTTTCTTTTAGCCACGAAGGAATGAATCTTGACAAGTAAGGTGTTGCAAATCTCTGGTCAAGTAATACAATTGCGCCCCTATCGTCCAGTCGTCGAACTGGCCTGCCTGCTGCCTGAATAGATCTTGTCATTGCTGGTAAGACGTATGCATAATCTCTCCCTTTTTGATTGAAAACCTTGTCATAATAATTAATGAGTGCCTCCATTCTTGGAGTCGGCTTTGCATAGGGCACTCCCACCACCACCACACTTTCCATTGTTGGTCCTGGAAAGTCTCCCCCTTCTGAGTTACGCCCTCCCTGAACACCTAATAATACAGCACCCCCCTTTTCCCCACGACTTCTGAAATCTTCAATCATTTTGTCATTCTCTGTTCCTTTCATCCCCGGTCTTTCGATGAAGAGCTTTCTCTTCAACCGTTTTTCTAGTCCTGCATCAATGAGAAACCTAGCAATCGAATAACTCGAGGTGAATATCCCCGTATTTCCTGGTGTAGAACGTGCAACCGCTGAACAATGGCCCACAATCTTCTCATACATCGAATTACTTCTGTTCTGAAAGGATGTATCTAGACCATGAACAATCAAGCCCAGTCTATTCTTCATAGCAAATGGACTTTGGAACGTAGTCTTGACTGCATCCGGACCTAGTCCCAACATCTCTGTATAGGCATCTAATGGTGACATTGTTCCAGACACAGCCACCGAACTATGAATCATCCCTAGTATTGGTTTTGTCACAGAGGTTGGATTCAATGCAACACGATCAAGAGATACTCGTTTGCCCCCACCACTCTCTGTTGAGTTCACTAGAAGAAAAGCAAAGTCTTCTTTCTGTGAATATTTCATCCACTCTAAAAGAAAGTCGCCCACCCTGTGAATGGAAGAACGAGGAAACTTGCCTGCTTTTAACAGGCTTTTCTTGATCTCAGCTCCGTGTTCTTTCATGTGGTGAAGTGTCCTATCAACTGAGTCTAATCCAGCAATTGAAACAACTGAATCAATGATCTCCCGAGGATTAACTATCTTCTCCTCGTTTTCCTTCATAGTCCCTGTGAACTCTAGCATCTTCCTCGTAAGAGCTCGACAGAACTCAAAAGAGGTCGTATCCTTGTATGGCCCATCACCAACCTCCCTCGTTGCTTGTCTAACTACCCTAACTGTAAGCGAGTCACTTGCGGAATCTAAGGCTGTTGCAGGAACATTATGTGCCTCATCTTGGACAAGAATCATCTTTGATGGAGATGTTCCGAGTTCGGGAATGAACACATCAAGTATCCAAGGATCAAACACATACAAGTATGAGAGTGCCACAACATCAACAACTTTTGCTAGACGTTTTGCCATCTCATATGGGCACATTGACCTACTTTCTGCTATTTTTACAATCTCAGGAGCTGTTAATACCTTCCTAGGCAGGTCTGCTAAAAGATCCTCAGAATCTCCCGCTTTCTTTAATTTCTCATAGTATGAGCATCTTCCAGTGGCTTTCAACTGACCGCAGACTTCACTTATGGGAGCTACAAAATCAGCATTCTCCAAAACGAATTGGTTTAGACACATGTGGCGTCTTCCACGGAATGAAACCCCAGACACGTCCTGTTTTTGTGATATTTCCTGCATCTCATCCATGACACGGTCTAGTTGTCTGTGGGTTCTTGCACAATAGAGTATCTTCCCCGAATTCTCCTTCACCCAAGGAAGAATAGCACTCAATGTCACACAAGTCTTTCCAAAACCATTGGGTGCTTCTGCACATATATTCACACCAGCATAGACAGCAGTTTCGATTTTCATCATCATTTCACTCTGTCCCTGTCGAGGCAGAGGATATGGAAAGTACGCTGAATATCTGGAAGCGTAATCAGTCATGGGATGCCAAAGGTCAGTCGGTCGTTGAGCTAGATAACCATGTTGCTTTAGGTTTCGGTATTGATTTAACCAAGTGCCTCTCTGAAGGACCTGTGACCTTTAATGGAATTCGAAGACATGTCCGAATTCTCATCAGAAACCAGTATTGGTACAGTCCGTGTACGGATTCTAAATCTTGAGAATGGGCTTATTATTTTAATATCTGATAAAGAGCGGTTCCGGCTTGGCCTCTCTGCTGTAGCAATTCCTCCAGGTCAGGGAAGCACGGAACCCACATCAACCGGACTCTTCTCAACGGGTCTTGATAACGCTCTTGTACGCACTGTGGCTGAACGAGTTGCATCTTGGACAAATCGCACCTGTATGATAGTCATAGGACTCACCCAGATGAACCGTGAAATCATGCTTGAAATAGTGTTTCTGCTCAGGAACCATTTTGTGACATGATATTTTCAATTATCTCTTTGACCCATCGACCAGTTTCCTCAAGCTCGTTTACCTGTTTGATATATTCCTCCCAGGCCAGATGTTCTTCTGCCTCAGACCAGATTTCGTAGGCAGACTTGAGATTGGTGAGAGCTGATTGATGGTACTCACAGAGCTCTTCATCACCGCTCTTGCGACCACAGATTTTACAATCTCTCAAGACTCCTGACCTCCGGTCTCATCAACCTTCTTCTTACTTCTTCTTTCATCCAATGCCTTGAGGTCCTCCTGTCTTCCTGGGCATCTTGACCAATTAATGCACGTTGTCCACGATCTCCTTCCGGAAACGACTTTTATCATTCTATGATCACAATACGGACACATACCTTCCATGGGCGAGATTGTTCCCCTCTGAGGTAACGGGAATGTTTGATCGCACTTTCCTTCCTTATAGTTGGAACATCCTACAAACCGTTTTCCTGACTTTGGAGACCTCACAACTCTCAAAATTCCATCATCACACTTTGGACAAGGTCCTAGTTCCTCTGTGTCTTTCCAATATCTCTGAAGTCCATTGACTAAGGTTTCCCCAATCTGATCCTCTTTGTTCTTGAACTCCTCAAGATAACTGAGAAGACGTGTCTTTGCTACTTTGATAACATTCTCTCGTTTCTCGGTACCTTCCTGAATATTATCCATCTCTATTTCCAGTTGTCTTGTCATCCTTGGCGAGAGTATATCTGGTATATACTGAGCCAAGGTCTCGAATACTGCAAAGCCAAGCGTGGAGAGTTCGAACTTGTCCCCTTGTGTATATCCTCTCGATTTCACTGAATCCACAATGCTTGATCTTGTTGCTTTTGTTCCAAGATTCTCTTTTTCTAGAAGTTTGAGGAGACTTGCAGGATTGAAACGTGGCGGACCTTGTGTATACTTATTCTCAAAGTCCACAGATACAAGTTGAATCGTTTCTCCCTGCTTAATATTGGGAAGAGTCTTTTCCTCAGCTTTGAAATATGGACCATAGAACTCTGACCATCCTCGTTTCACAATTTGGAGCCCTCTTGTGTACAACTTGTGAATGCCACATGTGATATCTGCTCTTAGATGATTCTTGATCATTGGTTCTCCAAAGAGTGAAAGAAACCGTCGTACAATAAGATCATAGACTTTCTTGTCGCTTGGAGAGAGTTGTTTGGTCGGTTTCTCTCCTGTAGGATGTATAGAAGGATGTGCAGGATCTGTTTTCTTTCCTTGAACTGGTACAAGATTTCCTCTCAAAATGGACTTTGCCATCTGGGCATAGTCTTTCATACCTCCCAATCCGGTGAGTATTCCCTTGATGTCCAGCGTGGGTGGGAGCATTTCACTATTCGTTCTTGGATACGAGATTAGAGCATCAAGATAGAGACTCTGCGCAATAGCAAGTGTCCGGCTAGGTTTGAATCCAAAATGCTTGTAGGCTTCAGCCTGAAGTGAACTTAAATTGAAGGGTGGATGTGGTTGTTGGGTGACTGTGCGTTGATTTAGCGAGTCCACAGTTGCATCTTGCCCAATTAATTCATCCACTATTCTATTGGCATCCTGTCTTGATGAGAGCTGCTTTTTGAAATACTCCAAATCCATCTCATTCCCTTTATGGTTACCAATCGTATGAATTGTCCAGAATGGTGTTGGTACAAAGAGATTGATCAATCTCTCCCTCTCAGCGACGAATGATAAGGTTGGCCCTTGAACGCGTCCTGTTGAAACCACCTTAAACCAACCCGCCACTTTCTTAATCGAGAGAGTAAGTGCTCTGGTCATATTGATACCATATAACCAGTCCACTTCATGGCGAACATGGCCTGCTTCAATCACCGGGAAATCTAACCCCCCCTTAGAGGAATACGCCTGTTCTAAGTCCGCATCTGTTAAAGATGAGAATAGCATTCGGTGTGCCTTCATCGGATCAGCTTTGCATGCAAGTTTTAGAGTAAGATATCCAATCAGACTGCCCTCAATATCATAATCTGTGGCAATAATGAATTCATCAATATCCTTGGAGAGTTTTTGAATAAGATTGATAATTGGCTTGATATTGGTTGCTTTCTTGTCCACTTCATACTTAGGAACCCATTTACTCTCCAGACGTGGGTAGGTCCAGCCCTTCTCAACCTGTTGAAGCTCAAACAGGTGTCCTAGAGCATACACGACAACGAGCTCGTCATCACCTCTCCTACATTCATAATATGCTATTTTTCCTTTCTTGATTTCCTCCGGCGATTTCGCAGCATCAAGTGCAGCAGCAATCCTTTTCGCCGCTGTCGGTTTTTCTGTGATAATCATCAATCGGGACAGTTTCTACCGCCTCTCTTTCATTCTCTCAGGAAACATGAACTTTAGAGTTTTAAATACACATTGTAATCCCTGAAGCTTCAATACACTGTGCACAGTTTTTGTTAGTACAGCGATTGATTTCTCGATACTCTTAAAAGCAGACGCAAATTCGAAACCGCTCGAGGTAAGACTATGCAACCCTGGTGGCCGAGGTTTATCATTCGACCCAAAGTTAGACTTTCAAGGCCTAGATTTAGAATGCCATCTAGACCTCCAGACACAGTCATATTTGGGATTATGTTCTTCGTTGTTCTGTTCGTCCTCGGGGGTAATGTATACACTCTTGTAAGAACCCCTCCTGCAATTGCAGGTGGCTCTGGTGGAACACCCATTCTTGTTTCTCCCGGTCTTGATTCGCAGCTTGGAATGGAAGGTGTTGTTGCATCTGTAGTCATCTTTGTTGGTGTGATGGGACTTGGTCTTATCTACTACGGATCAAAATATGTATTCCAACCTGGCTACGCTACTCGACTAATGGTACTAGGCATCATATTGTCTGGTGTTTCCTTCCTCATCTTTAGTTATCTGTGGACAATAAAGACGGGCGGAATCTAAGTCTCTTAACTCTGCCAACACTTCGCGTTTATATCCTGAGCGTAGCAAAGGGTATGTCTGACTGTTCTATAAGAGAAGATATGAGATTCTTGGCAATGTCCAGTTTGATTCTCTTTCGTACATCTGCTTGGAAATGAGTTTCATGCATGGGTTTGGACCACTTACCTACAGTATTTCCGAAATCCATTCCTGCAAGGATAATTCTGCATGGTGCATAGGATGTCACTATATGGCACGCCCTATCACCATCAGTAAAGCCTCCCCAGAGAAAAGCTCTCTCTGTTGGTTCTACCTGCGTGCTTCCAAGCACTGCACCTAAACTGGGAACTATCTCCCTAACCTTGTTCATATTATCTCCATGGGCATGAACAATAGTCAAAGTTCCCCCTTTCGTTGCTTCTTTAATATCATCTAAATCTCCGTCAAGGTCTGTGACAAGTACACTACATTCGTAATCTAGATTGAGAAGAGCTGATACTGCACCATCTGCCGCAACATAGATAGGCTCAAGCTCTTTTTTTTCTGTCAATGATTGAAGGTGCACTTCAAGCGACGGCCCCGCTCCACAAATCACGATAGGTTTGCCCTTGATCCTATGTTCCAAATCTTGCAACAAAGGTTCTGGATTGACTTCCTTCAATAGCTCTGTGAGAAGCCTTGTTGCATCTTGATCCAAGGAAACATTTAGGCTCAATTTATCAACAATATCAAGATAGATTGGTTCCCAATCCGCCCATCTCATTGCGAATCACCTGATTGACTAAGCCAGCCAGCTTTCCCATTCTGGCGAATTGCTTCTCCAATGCATGCCGCCACTCTTGTTTCTTTGACATCATGAGTTCGTATGATATTGGCACCATTATACACAGCTACTGAAGTTGCAGCAATTGATCCCATTAACCGATCTTCAGGATCTGGCTGATTTAATAGACTCCCAATGAAGGCTTTTCTAGATACTCCTACAAGTATGGGTTGTCCAAGTACAGTAAATGCGCCTAAATTATGTAATAACTCATAGTCAACATTAGGTGGTTTGCCAAAGCCCACTCCTGGATCTACCAATATCTTGTTTGTATCAATTCCTGCATCTAGAGCTATTGATAGACTTCCCCTAAGCGATTCCAGTGATGCCTGAATACTGTCGCAATATGGTTTACAGTTTGCCATGAGTATGACTGGAACCGCTCTATCTGAAACGAGGGTAGCCATATTCGAATCTGCCTTTAATCCGGACACATCATTAATAGCTGAAACTCCCATATCGAGCGCCTTTTCAGCCACCTGCGATGACATGGTATCGATTGACAGAGGCAGCTTCGTCATAGAAACGATAATGTCAACAGCATTTGTGACCCGTCTGAGTTCCTCATGAACAGGTATCTCTTGAGTGCCGTAGATCTTCTTTGGGGCCGATGAGGCTCCACCTACATCGATAATGTCTGCTCCTTCTTCATCAAGTTTAGTAATGGTTTGTCGAATGGCATCCTCATTCACAGCTACAGTGCCTTTGTAGAAGGACTCTGATGATAGATTGATCACTCCCATAACCCTAACAGGATACTTGTCGCCTATCCGAAGACCTGCGACATCAACGTAGGCTTGTCTCAATCATTATCACCACTATATGACGTCTGTATGGAAGGAAATAAAATGTAGCTGATTTAGCCATGACCCAAGAAAAACGGGGTGTCTCAATGAGTGAAAAATTAGAACGAACCCAGCTCTATGATTGGCACAAAGAGCACGGTGATGTGATTCCATTTGCTGGTTGGGAGATGCCAGTTAGATATAGTGACATCAGAGATGAACATATGGCGGTTAGAGATGGAGTTGGCATCTTTGATACTAGTCATATGTCCCGATTCTTTGTTAGAGGCCCGCAAGCTACAGAATTCCTTCAGAGGATGACAACAAATAATGTGAGTAAGCTGGAAGTGAACGGTGGCCATTACACAACCTGCCTAAACGAAAAGGGGGGCATTCATGATGATTTGATGCTCTATAGGATAGGCACTGATGAGTATATTTGGGTCACCAATGCAGCGAATGGTCCGAAAATCAAAGATCACTTGATGAAACACTCTAAGTCCTTCGACGTTGAAGTTCTAGATAGGTCTTCAGAGATTGCCATGATTGCCGTGCAGGGACCGAAGGCATTGGGGCTCTTAAGTAAAATAGCAAGGCGTGATTTAAGCGAGTACAAGCGCTTTACATGTAATCCAGTTGACATAGCTGGGTATGATACATATCTCTGCAGAACTGGTTATACGGGTGAGGACGGTGCTGAGGTGTTGGTTCTAAACTGTCCTTACACAGATGAAGGGAAGAAACGCGCAATAGGATTCTGGGAAGAGCTTCTTAGCCAAGGAACTGAGTTTGGTATCAAACCCTGTGGGTTGGGTGCCAGAGACTCGACTCGTTTAGAGGCTGGATTGGTTCTGTATGGTCATGAGCTTGATGAAAACACTTCTCCAATCGAGGCTAGGATTCCCTATGCTGTAAAGTTCAAAGTAGAACCACATTATATTGGGTTTGACACGGTCAAGAGTCACAAGGAAATTGGTGTAAAAAAGACCCGGATAGGTTTCTCAATGATTGAAAGAGGAATACCAAGAGAACACTATCCTATTCTCCATAATGGACAAGTAATTGGTGAAACAACGAGTGGTGGTGTATCCCCAATTTTGAACAATGGCATTGGCCTGGGATATGTTCCTCCGGACCTCCTCAACACAGGAGATGTGATTGAGATCGATATCAAAGGAAGACATCGAAAGGCAAAGGTCATAGAGTGGCCCTTTTACGACCCTCAAAGGTATGGTGCAACGCGTACCGTATAAAATCCAAACTGATTTAAACGGAATATAGCAATCCGATATTGTTGGTGGACTATATGGGCAGCACCGAAGTCAAAGATGGACTATACTACAGTAAAGAGCACGAGTATGCAAAGGTTGAAGGTGATGTTGTCATCATTGGTATAACCGATCATGCTCAGAACGCACTGCATGAGATTACCTTTGTTGAAATTTCAGGTGTTGGTACAACCCTCAAAGCAGGCGATGAATGTGGACTTGTAGAATCCATGAAGGCATCATCAGACATCTTCACCCCCTTAAGTGGTGAGATTGTTGAGGTGAATGTTGCGCTTGAGGATGCACCGGAAATTGTCAATGAAGATTGTTACGGGAAAGGGTGGATGTTCAAGCTTAAGCCCTCGAATCTTGATGCAGAACTTCCAGGGCTGATGGATGCAGAAGCATACAAAGCGTTCATTGAGTCTGAATAGATTTTGAATGAAGAATACGCGGCGAGTCTCTGATGACCTCTCCGCGGTCTTCTTCTGTCATTCTCTTCTTGATAGTATTGAGTTTCATTGATAGGACGACTATATGATTAACAACAACCTTTTTAGCGCATCACAAAATGGCTGCTGCAAGTTCGAAAGAGCATGGAGAGCGCACTCCACATGTCGTTTGGTAAAATAAAAAGGTCTACTGGAAGATTTCTCAGACAAGTATTTCATAGGCCGAAGTCAAAGATTTCACGCGGCTCAGTTCTCATTATTGTTACATTACTCATTGTTTTCACAACAGCACTGCTGCTGCGTTTAGAGCCCTTGATTAACTCCCAACCACTTGTACGTGCTTTTGACCCATGGTACCAGCTAAGGCTTACTGATTATGTGGCTGAAAATGGGTTTGGTGCGTTTTTCACTTGGTATGATCATTCAACATGGGTTCCTTTTGGACGTGACATTGCCAAGACAAGCTACATAGGAGTACCCTTCACAAGCGCGTTCTTCTATTTCCTACTTAACGGACTAGGCATTCAGGTCGATGTTCTCACTGTTTCACTAGTTCTTCCTGCATTCATGGGTGCCCTAACTACCATAGTTGCCTTCTTCCTTGGCAGAGAACTCTCAAATAACACAGTTGGTCTTTTCACTGGCATATTCACTGCATTCATTCCTGCATATCTTCAGAGAACGGTTGCGGGATTCTATGACAATGAGTGTATTGGTGTTTTTGCCATTGTTCTCACCACATTTCTGTTCATGAGGGGCTTGAAACGAGGATCATTGCCCTCCTCTGTTGGTGCAGGACTCTCCCTTGGGTATCTATTAGTATCTTGGGGTGCCGCAGACTTCATGCTGGGATTACTTGCTCTCTATGGCTTTTTGATGCTCCTAATAGGCCATTATAGTAAGCGATTACTCTCAAGCTATCTCATCACACTCTCACTCGGACTCTTCATTGGAGGCTTAATACCAAGGAATGGATTTACTGACCTGACCTCCTTCACAACGCTTGCTCCTATCGGTGTTGCTGGACTCCTTATACTATACGAGGTTTGGCTCAGAGTGGGACATTATCGTGAAGCCACAGCCAATGTCATGGCTCCATATATGAAACCAATTCTTCTTGGATTGATAACGCCAGTTGTTGGGGTTGTATCTTATTTGCTATATGCAGGAAGTAATGAACTGACAATCACACCATATACTTCAAACCCAATTCTGACACTGGGATCCAAGTTCCTCACAGTAATCAATCCCTTCACAAGACTGGACCAGAGAATTCTTGCCTCCGTTGCGGAACACCTTCCAAGTCCGTGGGGCAGCTTCTATAACACACTTCTCGTCTTAATCTTCTTCTTCCCACTCGGTATGTATTTCCTCTTCAAGAGAGGTCGTGATGAAGACTGGTTAATGGTTCTCTATGGTCTGTTCTCTGTCTACTTTGCTGGCAGTATGATCAGACTAAGCCTAATTCTTGGACCGGGTGTTGCAGTCTTGGCTGCAGTAGCATCATACAATATCCTTGCTCCTTATGCTAAGGTAGTGACCCAACAGTCGGTGTTTGAGAGACGTAGGTTTAGAATGAGTTCGTCACTCACATCAGAGCACGCTCTTACTGCATTTGCTTTCGTGGCTTTGTTACTTTCAGTTAATGTCATACTGGGTGTGCAATATGTTCAAGGACAAGTGGGTAATCCTGAGTTTGCACAAGCCCCACTGTCATCTACAACTCAGTCAACTGATTGGCAGGTTGCAATGACCTATATCAGGAATGTCCTACCGCCTGGGTCAATAGTTGCTAGTTGGTGGGACTACGGATATTGGATTAACAGTGCATCAGGCGCAGAAACAATAGTGGATAATGCGACGTTCAATAGTACGCAGATAGCGCTCATGGGATATGCCCTTATGGCACTGAATCTCACTGAATCACTGAAGACCTTCAAGCTATGGAACGCAACTCATGTGCTCGTATACTGGGGTCACAGATACAGTGGGTTCGGTGGTGACGATGGTAAATGGCCATGGATGGTCCGCATTGCTGAGGATTATCTAGGGTCGGATCGCATAGACGATGCCACATACCTTGGTGTGAACGATGAATCATTAGAACCATTCTATAGTTCAACACTCTACAAGTTGCTCTCATATGCTGAACCAAGGGATCAAGAGGAAGCCGGTATTCTCGGGCTTTCTGATATCCGGATACAGGTGGACAACCTCTTCTGGGGTGATACCGATTGGGTTGATCACATGCCTGTGAACCTCTACGGTGCCTTCAAAGAACCGTATATCAGTGCATCGTACGGTACAGTCAAGATCTATGAGATTGACTACACCATGTACTACCAATATCTGAACCGGACAAAAGCTGATGTCGTTCCTGGTCTGACTAGTGGTGCTCTTGGTATTTCAGTTGATGGTAACCTATCATCATTTGAACGCACTCTACCAAGTTATAAAACAACTTTCGGTGGAAGTTATGATGCTAGGGTCTATACGCGGTCGAACTCGACCCATATGTACTATGGCATTAAGATGGACAACTATACACTAGGTGTTGATGCTTTAGGGATGCAGATATCCCCCTTGGGTTCTCCTCTCGATTCAGATATCCGAGTAGTGAACTACAATGGTATGCCATACGATGGTCATATTCGCTATGATGGTACTTGGGCTGAAGACTCAACTGGTACTAACTCTACCGCATTTGCAACTGGTGATGGTGTCATCGAGTTCATTGTTCCGTTAAATTCTGGAGACCCACAGGATCTAACCATGCGTCCAGGAATGAACTATCAGCTGAGATTCCTATGGTGGAATAATATAGACCACGGTGAGCCTACCTTTTCTAGTCCTTGGAAGACCATCTGGGTTCCAGTTCAGCTACACTAGAAAAAGCATAATACAAATGGCAACTGATGTGGAATCAGTTGCCTTAGCCTCTTTTTTTAAATTTATTACAGACCTTCTGCATTGATACTAGTACGTTTGGCTTTTCTTCTGTACGTACCGTACTTGTCTTGAGGACTATATTTTGGAGGTTTGGGATCCGATACAGGACTTCCGCACTTTGGGCATGTCTTCGGATTGAGGGTGTAATTGTCACATTTGGTGCATTTGTAGAGATGCGCCATTGGAGGTCCCCTACTTCTTTACAAAACTTATAGTACCGCTATTCTGCTCAATCTGCGTCTGAATCAGACTGAGAACTTCTGAGCGAATCTCTTCGGCTTCTTTATAATCAGGGCTAACAATTCTAAGTTTGTATCTGGGAGAACCAAGAGTGTACACTTCAGTAGTTGACTTTCCATATGATTTTCCCTTGGCGAGACCCTCTGTTAGAGCCTTTTTAATCACTTCAACACCATCAGGTCCTGGTACTGTTATGGTCAATTCACCATCAATCTCGACTGATGGTATCTCGATTCTCTGTGCAGCAAGATCTGCTACCTGTTTCTTCAACTTCTTAGTGGATTGAACTTCTTCGAGTACTTCAACGCCACCATCTGAGGCTCGTTCTAGTCCAGTATAAATCTCACCAAAGACTTCTTCGATTGGCCAACCAATTTTCTCATAGACCTGTTCGAGGGTCATATCATTTTCTTTGGCGACAAGTTCAAGGAGTTTCTCAGCTTTCTGCGCACGTTTCCACTCGTTGTTTTTGACTCTCCTTGCCTCATTAGAAACACGTCTCAAAGAGCAGTCAATGTGCATCTTCTCAGAATCTACCTTTAAAATCTTAACAACAACGCGTTGATTCTCATGGATATGATTGCGAATGTTCCTGACCCAGGTGCTGCTGACTTCAGAGATGTGAATGAATCCCTCTTTATCACCATACTCTGGTAACGTGACGTATGCGCCATAAGCGGCTACCTTGGTGGCGACTGCTATTGCATAATCATCCACATTTGGCCAATCGACACGTTTCAGTACCATTTTTTCTTCTCCTTATGGAAGGACTTCGACCTCTCTCGCAATCGGTTCGAGCTTTGCTTTCCCTCCACTTGGCTTTGCAAGTAGCTTTCCACACTTAAGACATTTCACTTCTGTTGTGGCGTTCCCGAAAATAATCTGCTCATTCTCACAATCAAGGCACTTGACCTTAAGGAACCGTGAGTTTGGTTGCTGTACTATCTCGCCCTTGGTCATAACAATCACCTTACGCTCGTTCAACCTCGACTTTCTTCATTCGTATACTCTTGGACATTATGATGTGACTACATTCTTTGCATTTGAATCGCAAAACAGTCTTCTTTGTTGTTTTGGCGAACCGATGTTGAATTGGTTTCGGGAATGATCCGTAACCCTTTGTCTTACGTTTCATTCGGCGTTCACCTTGAGACTGACTTCGTCTCTTTCCTGCTTTTGCAAGGGATACAGCATGTTCTGTATATTTATGACAACGGGGACAGTACTTGTTCAGTTCGCCTTTTACTTTCATTGCTAGTCACCAGTCTCGGCTGTGCGATTCGACCTAGAGTCTCTTATAATACTTAGGGCATGTTCCATCTGAATCTGAGGTTCAGACTGACTGCTCAATTTGTGATTTGGTAGAATATGTGTGCGATTACCGTAACGACCACAAGAATACTTGCGAGGATCACAACTACGGTGGGCCCCACCTTGATGCCTGGCGTTTCGTCTTCAAAGAATCTTATCAGACCTGCTCCGCCCGAGGGCATCGGCCCTTCGCCTCTCTTCTTCCTTCTTTTCTTAGCGGTCTTTGGCATGCCTTGGCATCTCCTGGACTTATACTGCCAACTCCTCGTTGAGCTTTTAATCCTTTTGACCTGTCATTCGAATCGCTGTATTAAGCTATGACTACTCCTCATTTTTCTAATCTTCAATCTGTGAAGGTACACGATCACTTAGAAGTGCCTGGTGACCAGAAATAGAATTGCTTGTAGTACACGTCCTCAAAACCGTATTTCTTGTACAGTTTCCTAGCTGGTTTATTGGCTATCGACATGTCAAGAGTTGCCCTCGTCAAACCGTTGTCCTTTAGATTCTTCAGAGCATAGCCTAGCAGATAATTTGCGAGTCCCTGACCTCTAGCTTCTGGAACAAGACCAATTGGTCCTATCTCTGCATCATTATCTCTCATTCGTGTGATGACGAATCCGATTACCTTGCCATCTCGCTCCAGAATAAGCGAAGCATCTTCAATGAAGGGTTTAGACATATCAAAGAAATACTTCAGATTCACCTCGCGTTCTGCGTGCTTCATGGAAAGAAACAAGTCATCCTCACTGTCATTAAATGTCTGTAATCCTGCCTTTTCGAGTTGGTCATAGGAAACCTCAGCTAGCTTCTTCAGAATACAGTTTTTCGGGAGATTTGTGCTCAAGAGGTTTAGTGATGTGAGGTCCGAACTCATGTGCACCTCTTCTGCGGCAAACTGGAAGTCGCATTTTTCATACCAGTTAACATACTTCTGTGATGTTGTTCTATGAGCATCTGTCTGGAGTTTCATCTCGATCTCTAATCTTGTGAATCCCCGCTCTATGGTGTATCTCTTTGCTGCCTCAATTATAGCTAGGGCAATCTCTTCAGACCTGTCTGTTGGTTCTATAATTGGAAAGAATCCATTAATGAAAGCCATTGGAGGAATATCAACATAATAGTAGATCCACCCAAGAATGACTCCTCCTTCATCCTGAGCAACCAGCAGCTGAACTTCATTACTTGAGGATAACTTCTCAATACCCGCTGCAATCTCCCCAACACTCTTATCCGATTCCAACGGGGTTCCTTTTTTGGCTGATATCGTAATTCTTGCTAAGGCTTGGCAGTCCTCTGAACTCAATTTCTTAGATTCTACACGAATCATCAATCAACACAATCCTTTCGCGTGTAGGTACAACGCCCGGCTTATCTATTCTTCAACCAGCGCAAGTGTTTTGGCGAGTTTCATCTTTTCTTCAATATTGCTTAGACGACTGATCATGATTCTCTGTGCCTGTGGAGAGCCTGCTCCATGCATTGATTCAGTGAGATACCCCACTGCAGCTCTTCCCATAGTAAGATTCTCAATAAGCCTCAGCATCTTAATTCTATCCAGTGTATCGACTCCATCTGCCCCTACGAGATATTTCTCAATGACCTTCCTCGTTTCAGGGTCATTCAATTCCTTAGCACTCGGACAAGTCACGAACAGTCCACCTGCAATGTCTTGCAAGAGCCTAGCAATCTCATATGGAAATCTCGTTACGTTTTGTTTACACACATTTGCGAGAAGAATATCGACCAAGTAGTTACCTGCTGGCGTCTTTTGACCCGCGGCTGAACATGCAATACCACAGGAATAGAGGGTCTCATTGAGATGAGTCATCTCCGTGATTTTGTCTTGAATATGTGAAGCTTTCAGTACTCCATTGTATTCTGCAATCGAGGCTGCAGCTCCTATTAGCACATCGCCGACACCGACCTTACAGCCTCCATAGCTCTGCCTATGATACGCTGCAAACGACTCCACGATGCGACCACAGAACTCGTTTTCTCCATTCATGAAGATACGTTCATTGGGAACAAAGACATCTTCAAAGATGACCAGACATTCCTGCCCACCATAGACAGGATTGCCACAGTCGACATCCCCCTCTACAGTTTCATCCATTCGTCGAAGATCGCAAGACTGTCTTCCATAGTAGTAGGTAACTCCCTTTGCATCTGCTGGTATTGCGCAACAGATTGCAAAATCACTATCTTCTTTCCGCATTGTCTGCGTTGGCATAATCAGGTGTTCATGTGAGTTAACCGCTCCTGTCTGATGAGCCTTGGCTCCCCGTATCACCACACCATCATCTCGCCTCTCTGTAACATGAACATAAACATCTGGATTGGCTTGCTCAGAGGGTCGTTTACTGCGATCCCCTTTAGGGTCTGTCATACATCCATCAATTGTCCAGTCCTTCGTTTCTGCCATCCTCACGTAGTCTAAGAACTTTTGATGGTATTCTGTTCCGAGCTTCCTATCAATGTCATATGTCGTCAAATAAACCGCATTGATAGCATCCATTCCGACACATCGTTGAAAACAGGTCCCGCACTTCTGACCAAGCAGTCTTAACATCTTTACCTTATTCTGAAGGTCCTCAACACTGTGATGCAGATGGCAGAAGCGGTTGATTGTTTCTCCTGTTAGAATCGATTTAGCAGTCATGAGCTCATGGTAATCAGGATTGTGCACTAAGTCATACGTTAGTGCTATGGAGTTGATTGATGCACGAATGATGGGGTGTTCAATTGGATTCTCAATCTTCTGACCCATTAGATAGATTGTAAGTGGCTGCCGTTTTCGTAAGCTCTCGATATATTCAGTGCCAGTCATTAGCACCATGTGTTCTGCCTCCAATCTATTGGAGTCCCATTGATACTATTCTGTACTTAATAGTTCTAGCTCTCCATGAATTAGTATCATTCAGGACAAATACAGGGGTTCTGTTTGCACTTGGAACAAGCGTCTGTATATTTTTGGTAGAATGCTTCAGACACATCGATGTCAAGAAGATTAGCGAGGGAACAAAGCCATGCGAAGACATCAGCCACCTCCTCTTCCAAGGATGATAGACTCTTTCCTTTGAGGATTGCCTCGCTCAGCTCATTCAGTTCCTCACTAGTTCTCTCAAGTGTACCCCTGACTCCTCTTACCTTATCTCTCTCAAAATAGATCTTACGCATCATTTCCTGCGCATCTTCAATCTTCATACATGACACCCGTGAGTGGGTCCGAAATCACTCGGACCCTTACTTGAACCTAAGATGAGCATAAGCCGGAGTATCTGTTTCAAAGGCGTAGTGCACCTTCTGATACTCTTTGCGGAATTCTCCAACCTCTTGCGCGATTTTCTTGACATCTTCGCCTTTCATGACAACGCGTGTCATGAGTTCAGCAATCGCATCCATCTCTGACTCTTTCATTCCTAAACGAGTCATCTCACTTGTGCCAAGTCTGATTCCACCTGGAGTCTTATAGTCGCGACCCCTCTTCTTGTCCCATGGCAGGAGATTTCGATTGATGATTATATTGGCATCCTCTAGGTTCTCTTCAACAGCAGCTCCGTCTTTCATTGGTGTTTCAGTCACATCCACAAGAACCACGTGCGACTGTGTGAATCCCTTATGTTCTGCAATGACTTGCCATCCTCGTTCGTGAAGTGCCTGAGCTAGAGCCTTTGCGTTCTTCATGATCTGCTTACTGTATTCAACACCAAATTCCATCATCTCAGCAAGTGCCACTGCCAAGCCTGCAACATTATGCAGATGGTGATTGCTCAGTAGGCCTGGGAATGAGGCTCTCTTGATGGCATCTGCGAATTGTTCCTTTGCTAGCACCATTGCATGCTGTGGCCCCGGAAGAGTCTTGTGAGTGGATGTTGTCATCATATCCGCTCCTTCTCTCAGAGGATCCTGGAAGAAACCAGATGCAATCAAACCCGAAACATGTGCTGAGTCATAACCAATTGTCATTCCATACTCGTCAGCAATATCCCTGAACTCCTTTACGGGGTGTGGAAATGGAAACACGCTTCCACCAAATAGGAGAAATTTAATCTCGTCCCCCTTCTCTTGGAGGTCCTTTATCTGTTTCATACTTGCATCGACATCAATATTGAATTCCTCATCATCAAATACCCAGTTGCGCACCTTGTGGCCTCGTATCTGTCCTGCAGTTCCTCCTAGATCTTTTCTTGCATGGGATATATGCCCTCCATGTGCAATAGATAATGCCATCATCCTGTCCAGAGGTTCCATGGCTGCAGTGTACATTGCAAGGTTGGCAACAACCCCTGAAATAGGGCGTACATCCACAAATTCAGCCTTGTATAGCTTCTTTGCTAGGTCAATAGTGATTAGTTCTACTTCGTCTATGTACTTACATCCTGCATAGACTCGTTCACCAGGCCAGCCCTCTGCATAGCGGTCTCTGAAGTCACAAACAATCGCGGATCTGACTGCCGGTGAACTGACATTTTCCGAGGCTATGAGATTTATTGTCTTGCTCATCCAATCATCATGTTTCTCTATGAGTCCAAATACTTCATCATACAGTTTCTTGTGCTCGCTCATTCCTAGAGACTCCATGTCCTAAAGATGGTTCGGGCTAGTGTCAGCTTCGTTATATGACTTACGACCCGACAAGAGGGATAACTCGTTTGGTTCAGATTTGGCAAGTTCGCTTAGAAAGGAATCTAGATATTCCATGATTCAACTTGAACATGATGTGATATTATGAACAAATCTGGAAATCGTAGCATCTTATTAATCATCATCTTCATGATCCTGGTGGCACTGTTGGTACCTTTTGCATATCATCTAGACCTGAATCCGTACGGATGGAACTCATACGAAGCAATACTGTGGCGCTACGTTGAATCCATTTCGAGCTTTCTTCTCCTCAATAACACATTGAACCTATTGCCATACTATTTCTTCGGATTTGTATTCATCATTCAGATGTATCGATACTATCGAGGTAAGGCGGGGAAGACCTCTACGATAATTATAGGACTTTATGCGCAGATACATCCTCTCTTGCTCTCCCTTCCAGTTCTTCTGCGATTACCATTCACTATCGCATCAGGTGGTGAGGTCCTGTACCCTGTCATCATTCCCATCCCAATTCTGCTCCTACTTGGAGTCGCTCTGATATATTATAAGCCGCCAATTATACCCTCTGAAAGCCATTGACTCTCATTCTGCTATGGCTAACACTTGCATCGAATCTCAATCTCACCTAGCTAAGAATCATGCTCTCTCCACTCTTCAGTGGGTTCGGCGATCTCTTAGCATGAACACCACAGCCGCTATTATGAGTGTGACGCCTACTATGAAGAAATAATATCGCAGGGTACCCACCCAGGGTACATGAACTGAAACCGGATTAGCGCCTCCAAGTATTACTAGCGAGATTCCAAGAACGAGCAGATTGCGATTTGAAGTAGAGTCCCCTCTCGTTGAAATAGAATCCCGCTCCACTACAACCACCTGTGCCAAGCATGTGCTCTGGTCTTAATAAATTCAAACATCCGAGAAGAAAAGCAGAACTGCTATTGTGTTAGGCTCACCAGTCAGCAGTCAGACTTTGATATCAGTAACACCGCAATCTCTATAAACGCAAAACAGGCAAAGAGCGTTTTGTGGGCCAGTGGCTAAGCCAGGTATAGCGACAGGCTCTTACTCTTGCTAGCTTTTGTTAGCGAGATGAGAAACTTGTTGGTCGCGGGTGGCATGGCCAATCCGACCAAGCCAGCGAATTCAAATCCCGTCTGGCCCGCCATCTATTTCTATGGATTTCTAAAAATATACACTGCCCAGTTGAGAGTATCTCTGCCCCACCTTAGATAGAGTTTTTTCTCCATCTTTGTCTTTTCAAGAAGCTCCTGATTGTCTGAATCATCTCTAT
>JAEOUM010000063.1 GCA_016839275.1 Candidatus Thorarchaeota archaeon | reverse complement strand
CCAATAAAACGGACCTGCCTGACCGAGTGGTGGAGCCATCTGAAGGGCGTGAGTTTGCTGATAAGCACGATATGCCATACATAGAGTCCTCGGCGAAGACCGGAGAGGGTATCGTTGACATCTTCCAGAATCTCGCAGAGGTTTTAGTGCTTAATCGCGAGAAGGGCAATAATTACTAGACTGATTTTTCATAAATTGTTCCCATCCCAAGGAATATCAGTGAGAATTACCTGGTGTGAATTAGAACGATGAGTAAACCCGATGAATCACACCCAGTAAATGCAATCCCACCACTAGCCTGGGCGCTAGAACTCTACATGAAAGCTGGTGGAAAATACAAGGAAGGGAAGTTGATTGAGCTCATTTTTCCTGTCGAAGACCATAGGGAGAAGATGCGTAAGAAGGGAACCCATGAGATCTATATGTGGTACTCTAAAAACACCCTTAACCTCAGGGCGAGGTGTAATTACGACAAAGCCTGTTCGTTCAATTCTGAGAGAATCAATGGTGCAGACAGAAACGCTGTAAAGAAGCTCGTGTGGGGTGAAGCCAAGTCAGACACGTTCTTCAAGGCTCTTCGGAAATGGGTAATCCGTCTAGATCTTGATTTTGTGACATTCATCAGGGCTCTAAACACAGTTTGCGACAAACGGGTGGAGATACCACTAACAACAAAGTACGGTCGAACGTTCAAGAAATTCGATGAGTATAGACGGAACAAATGGCCAGAAGATGCCACACCAGATAATCGTGAGAAGTTCATCGAAGAGGTATTGGTTCGTGTTTCATTTTGGATTATGTCCGCTCACCAAGTTGACGCTCTGAAATGAGTATTCTTTGACCAATCACAACTGCTTTAGAGTATGAATGTCTGTCAGGGATTGAGGTTGTATCAAGTCAATGAACATCGGCCTACTTGTGAATCCTATAGCTGGTATGGGTGGTCGTGTTGGTCTAAAGGGGACAGATGGAGTTGTAGAGGAGGCCATCAAGAGAGGTGCTTCTCCTGTGGCTCCCGGTCGGGCTCTTGAGTTCCTTACAGCTCTAGAGTCTGTCATCTCGGTTTCAAAGCTTCGGGATGAGATACGAATCATCACATGTCCTGGAAAGATGGGCGAGGATGTCGCACAGGAGGCTGGTCTGAAACATGAAGTTATTGAGATTGATATTGAGAACTCTACAGATGCCGAGGATACAAAGGACTGTGTTCTGTCACTCTATGAAGCAGATGTACGACTTCTGATTTTTGTGGGCGGAGATGGTACTGCCCGGGATGTCCTTGACTCAGTGACCGCTTATGAACTTGAAGACCTGCAAGTTATCGGGGTTCCCTCAGGAGTCAAGATGTATAGCGGTATCTTTGTAGTGAATCCTGCTGATGCCGCTGAGGTTATACGGTTGGTCTATGAAGGGACTGCACAGACTACAGAGTTTGAGATTATGGATGCTGACGAGAAAGCAATCAGGAAAGACCAGTTCATTATCACCCTCTATGGCTATCTGATAGGTCCTTCAGTCCCTGCAAGATTCCAAGGGGCTAAACAGGCAAGTCCAGAAACCTCTGATGAACTTGAGGCACAAGAGGCAATTGCAAAGTATGTCATTGAGGAGATGGACCAAGATGGCACCTATATTCTTGGGCCTGGAACAACTGTGAAGACAGTGACTGACATGCTCAAGGTCAAGAAGACAACACTTGGTGTTGATGTATACAAGCAAGGCAAAGCGCACAACGATGTCAATGAGAATAATATTCTGGAACTTGTTGATGACTTCAACAAGGCGTGGATCATTGTTTCCCCAATCGGTCACCAAGGAATGCTATTTGGAAGAGGGAACCAACAGATCAGTCCTGGAATCATTGAGCGTGTTGGTCGGGACCATATCATCGTAATCAGTACTCCTTCAAAACTCAAGGGAATCGCAGGTGAGATTTTACGGGTTGATACCGGCGACACCCAAGTAGATGACATGCTTCGAGGATACATCAGGGTGGTCACTGATTATAATGAGCTGCGCTTAATCAAAATCGAATAGACGTGAATGTATCATGATTGTGCTATTGACAGACTTCGGAGAGTCTGAATATGTGGGGATTATGCGTGGGGTCATATACTCTATTCATCCAGACGCTCAAATTACAGACCTCACTCATTCAGTGCCCTCTCAGTCGATTCGCGAAGGTGCATGGATACTTTTACAGAGTTACAAGTACTTCCCCAAAGGAACTGTGTTTGTTTCAGTCGTTGACCCGGGTGTTGGAACAGCTCGTGATGCTGTTATCGTAGTGACTAAGAATTATATCCACATAGGTCCTGACAATGGCGTACTCTATCCAGCTGTATCTGAGGATGGCATTGAGCGGGTTTATAGAATACTGATCGACGAAGGTGTTTCAAAGACTTTTCACGGTCGTGATATCTTCGCAAAGGCTGCTGCATATCATGAGACTGGAACTCTCGGAGTAATGTCAACTGAACTAAAGCCTGGTCTTG
>JAEOUM010000062.1 GCA_016839275.1 Candidatus Thorarchaeota archaeon | reverse complement strand
GTAGAAAGTGCTGGGCTGTTCTACACGGGTAGTAGAGAGGCCCCCTCAGAATGGCCTTTTCTGTGAAAATTTTCATGGAAAAGCAAAGATCCTAGAATGTTGGGGTCCCAATAACCATGAAAACTTTCATGGAAAACCAGAGGGGGCTAATCACATGCAAATCTAAAATAACACCTTTAATATGTTTCTTAGAAATGAGCTGCAATTACTTAGTCGTAGATGTAGTAGGTACATGAACAGTTTGTGTTGCAAAGGGGGATTGCGGGAAGACAAGAACTTCAAAAATCACCGCTGTGTGTGTTGCAATTGATAAACTTAGCCCTTTCTTCCCTTTTGCAGCACCGCTATTGGGATAACTTTTCTATTCTTTGTTGCCCGACAGACAAGGATGGGTTCCGCGAGGTACACGGCATCAAAGTAGCCATGACGTATCCAGTCACCAGTAAACAGATGTGCCAAGGGTAATGCAGCACATAACACCAGCATCGTAATAACAATTCGTGGAAGATTTCGAGACATCCATTGGAAGATAACCCAGTGACCGATACAATATTCCAGTCCAATCAAGCAACCGTTCCATCCAAAGAAAATCAACTGTTTCCAAATAATATGATAGCCTCCTCTACCAAGAAACATGACAAAGTTGACAGATTCATGGATGATACCAGACACCGCGAATGTTGCAAATACAGCCATCAATTTAGATGAAGTACATCTTCGCGCAGGCTTGTACACACCATTCTTTAAGCCTTTATGCACAAGTGTATTCCATCTTCTACCCCAAAACTCTGAAGGTGATTTTGATTTAAACATTGGGTTGTGGACTATCTCATCAGTTTCATAACCATACAAGAGGTTATATATGAGACTGACGCCAATGGAACTTTGAGACAGGCTGGAACTAATCAGAACTATCGTGTATGAATTGGGAGGAACATGAGAACGATAAATTGATAGTAATATGCATTACTCATATATCTCACCTGCAACCAAAAAGTTGTTCACCAGATGCTGCCATGAGAATAGCTCAGCCAAGGAGTGCTCCATAGAATCAGGAGGTAATGTGGTATTGAAGGATTCATAGCCGTACTCTTTCAAGATTGAAATCAGAAATGACACGATGAAGAAGTCGCGTAAGAGTGTTTTCAATCTCTTTGACAAGAACTCAAGGGATATGGGTATAGGATTTGAAGTAGTATGATCGAATGATATACTGAAGATGCATGAAAAGTAAATGATGTAGTTGGATAAACTCTTTTTTGCAGCAATAGGAGTGAACCCATTGTACGCTGGGGAAATGGAATTTGTTCTGTGTCAGTACAATATTCGTTCAAAGTAACAGCACCCAATAACACATCATTCACTCACCTTCCGCAATTCGCAAGGAATTTACAATAGCTGTCCCCAAAAATACCATTCTAAGACCAGCATTTTGTATACCCAAGAACTCGATCATATACAGAGGTTCCAACACCACAATCGGGATGCCAAATCCATAAGCGAACAAAAATTGCATTGTATATGTTGAAGTATCTGATCCCTTTTTAATGTTCTTTGGCTCTATTAGTACCTGATGTACCAGTAATCCAAGTAGCGCATTGAATAATGCTTGTATTATGACCACCTATCCAGAAGATTTTTGCATCGACAGCAGAATCAAGCGGGCGGAGGGAGAGATCATTACCAGAGGGGAAATGAACCATTTTGAGTGGGGGAAGCTATAATAAAATATTAGGATTTTCCCGTCTTACCGCAATTAGCTGAAAGTAGAAAACGAAGTCTGGAGATAAAAAGCTGCAAGTTGTTGTTGCATTACTTCCACCAGACATGGGCACATCGAAAGTGAATAGGGGATCATCAATTCGATTGTCGTCGACAAGTTTATTGGCAAATATTTGATGTAACAGATCGGCGAGAAACATATTCGCATCTAATATGCCGCTATCACTAATAGGTAGCGTACCATTTACGGCTATGCTGATGGGCATTGCGATCGTCGGAATAGCAGTGCACTGCCTCTGAGCCAGCCAGCTTTGCGGGTGCGTGTGCGAGTAGATAGAGATATCTAGAGAGGAGATCAATCTAGATCAATAGATCAATGACTAGAGAGGAGATTTTCAGGTCTTTATGTCAATCCAAGCTCAAAGATCTGAATCGACGGCCGCAACAAACCTGGCCATCACTCTCCTCTCTCTATCCTGCAGAGCCGTCTCATGGGAAACGAGCTCTCCGGCG
>JAEOUM010000061.1 GCA_016839275.1 Candidatus Thorarchaeota archaeon | reverse complement strand
CCGAATAAGGTTGGTATCTTTGGTACGAGTTATGGTGGTTATATGAGTTGGAATGCGATAACCCACTTTCCAAAAGAAATTGTTGCGGCTGCAGCTCCAATTTGTGGGATGACTGATTTAGTCGTTGACTATGAAACAACACGACCTGACCTTCGTCCTTATTCTGAAGAGATGCTTGGAGGCTCTCCAAAAGATGTTCCAATGATCTATTACCAGCGTTCTCCCATAAATTATGTTGAGAATATAGAGGGCCATCTTCTCATCATTCAAGGGCTTCAGGACCCCAATGTGACAAAGACGAATGTATTGGAAGTTGAGAAACGTCTAGAGGCTCATGGAATCAAGCATCAGAAACTTGTCTTTGATGATGAAGGTCACGGAATCATTAGGGATAAGAATATGAAGACTCTTCTAACTCGCCTTGCGTCATTTTTTGACAGCTCCCTTTCTTGAAGTGATATTGTTTACTCTCCATTATTGTCAAAATAGATTCTCGGTGTCTGATCTAAGAATATCCCTCGCCACTTCTCCAGAATAAGTCCAGATCACTCCCCTTATGATTGCTACAGGTATTCCTTCATCTGCTTGCCCCATGACAAGTTCAGATGCAGCTGCAAGCTCATCTGCAATGCACACCAATGAAGATTTGAGTTGACGATTAAATAGGTCTCTCTGTCCAGCGTTCACAGCAAAGGGAGACATGCCTGCTACTCCAATCGCAAGGTTCACTGCTCCTCTTCTCCATGGACGACCTTGTGTATCAGCAATGATTACTGGCACTTCGAATCCATACATCTGTGATAGCAACCTGCTAATCTCATTTGCTGACTTGTCAGGATCCTCTGGAAGCAGAACATAATATCCTTCGGGAGCATTACTCTCATCGACACCTGACATGTCGGTGATGAGACCATGTTTTGTTCTTGTTATGAGTACTGGTTCCTCACGAATGATTTCGCACGCTTCATTGAGTGCGGTCTGTATCTTCTGAGGTTTGCGTTCATTTAACAATGCAAGTCTCTCCGCTTTTGGTGATACATTTACATCAGTAGATTGAACTAACTTTCCTTCTGCGATTGAAACAACTGTGTGAGCGATTGCAACTATATCGCCCTTCTTGATTTCCTGGCGTTTTTTCTTCATTGTTCGAAGAATCAGTTGAGCTAAATTATCACCTTGTGTAATTATTGGTAGTCCAGAAACAGGAATTATCTCGATAGTATTTGAGTTCGTTTCAGGTTTAATCTCTTCAGAGGAATCACTCTGTGTCCGATTCAGAGGCATGCTCGATTTCCTCCTTTGAGAGTTCCTCTATTATGGGCAATCTCTCGCCACTATCCAAACCTGCTTGTTTTCTCAGATTCTCTGGGATGAAATAGTAAAAGAAAAGCCCCCCAACTATATTGATGATTGCTTGAAGGGCATTCCAAGGCATAAGTATGGTCGAAGTAACAATTGCCGCTTCTACTGGTATACCATAAAGAGTATTCAATAATGGAATATTGATGAAGTACATCCCCATGGTTCTGAATGCAATACCGTAGACCATATACAGAATCACTTCTGTCCTCTTGCTCACCTTTGTTTTTCTGATAAGTAACCTTGCACAGAGAAGGCCAAATATTGTGAACAACTCTGCGGCTCCTTTGAACACAGCACCTACAAGATTGCGATAGCCAATTGCTACAAACATGACGATGATTGAGAACACACTTGAAATCATTCCAAGACCAATAAACACAATCACAATTGGGATGCCAGTCCAGTCTATGGTGAATTGTGTCCCTCCTGGAAAGAATTTTAGATCGGTGATGCCAACAATTGGAAATACTTCTAGCGCAGCAACCATAGCGCTGAATATTGCTAGCAATGCTATGCTCTTTGAATCGAACTTGCTATTCATACTAATACGATACTCCAAGCTGTGCTACCAATGATGTAGCTTGGAAAATGAACTGGTTTCTTCTATCATAAAAGGTGATTGCTTGCAGGAATTGTACGATTTCCCTATCCTCAGAAAATGGTGTTGTCGCTAGTGGGTGTTTTTTTATTAGAAAATATTCAAACAAGATGAATTCATAACTGTTCATTTAACCACTGTTTGTTGAGGTGAGGATGTGCATGAAGCACGTCAATACTAAGATGATACTAGGTATCGTAATTGTAGGCGCGTTCTTACTCGGT
>JAEOUM010000060.1 GCA_016839275.1 Candidatus Thorarchaeota archaeon | reverse complement strand
TATTTCTTCTGTCCTATTTCACAGGAACAATGGTAAGTGATGTCGGATACAACTTCAGAAGACGTGAGATCGGTCTTTTGCTAACCAAGGGTTATGAACGTGGTACTATTCGAAGGATGTTCTTGGTTGAGGGAGCTCTAATTGGAGGAATTGCAGGAGCGGTATCAATATTTCTTGGAACAGCAGCTGCGTACTTTGTTCTTGGTGTACCGAATTTGAATATGTTCCAAGCAATCCTAGATAATCTAGTATCGGTTATTCTCGCAATTGTCTTAGGTATGTTTCTTGGTCTGTTCTCTGTCTGGCGTCCATCTGGACGAGCCTCGAAGCTTGAGATTTTGGATGCTCTCAAGCAATACATCCTTGTGGAAGAAACCTCCGAATACAAACAACTTCTACCTACAATATCCCTGATTCTCGGAACGTACAAGCTTGTCGTCTGGACGCTCGGTATTGATATGAACGGATTGCTTGGTAGTATAAGCTTTGGTAATCTTTTCGTTTCTATTGTAGTAGTTGCTTGGATTGCTGTAGATAGCATTCTGAACACAATTGGTCCACTGCTCTTCCTCTATGGTGCAACAAAGGTGTTCATCCGAGGTTCACAGAAATTCCAGGAGACTGTAATGAATCTTGGTAGAAGATTCTTTGGTGCATTTGGAAACCTCGCCACAAGAAACGTAAAGCGTCATCCAGCACGAAATGCAACACTTGTCTTCATAGCAGCTTTGATTGTATCATATGGTATTTTTGCCACAGGTAGTCTCTATTCTCAATATGATTTCACAGAGCGGACCGCAAGATATGATGTAGGCGCAGATCTTAGGCTTGAGTTAAACGCTGGCTCTAATATGACAGAAATGCTTGACACAGTATCCGAATATGAATCGGTACTCGCAGTGACACCAGAATATACGCTTAATCTTCAGGTAGGTACAAACACGATAGATACTCGAGGTATTCGACCTGATGAATGGAGAGAGGTCGCGTATTGGGAACCTGAGTGGTTCATTGGAGATATCGATCAAATGTTTGGAAATCTGGGAAATGACAGTATCATTCTCTCATTGGATGTTGCTCAGAAGCTTGAACTGTCTGTTGGAGACACGCTGAATGTTGAAGGTCCCTTCTCAACGGGTACACATGCCCTCACAATTGTGGGTTTGATTGGATACCTCACGACTATTGAGCAAATCGCTGGAGTCTTTCAATTCACACTCGGTGGTAACTACCCGTCCTTTGTTTCAGAGGACTTTCTCAACACCAGTCTACTCATCTATACTTCCACAGCAAATGTACTCATCGATACTGCTGACAATACAAATGGTACCCAACTTCAGGAACAACTGATAACAGAATTAAGCGGCGTCTACGCCAGTTATTCAGTCACAACTGAACTGGCAGACTATCAAACAAGTATCATTAGAAGTGGTACGACCAAGATACAATGGCTAGCAATCTCCTTCGCAGTAATTCTTGCTATGGTTGGAACTGCACTTGTTGTGATCCTCACTTTACAGGAGAAGGATACTGAAATTGCACTTCTATCAGTGCGAGGATTTAGTAAATGGCAACTGTTCAAGACACTCCTTGCAGAGGTTATGGTCACAGTGCTTTTTGCGCTGCTACTAGGAGTTCTTGTTGGATACGTTGAGAATCTTGGGCAAATTGCCTCTTTGAATGGAACTTCTGCAGGCTTAATACGTTACAGGATGATATTAGGTGGAGCCGCAGGTAACACAATTTTGCTGTTACTATCTGTGGTGATATTAGCCGCAATCATACCTGTCTGGTGGGCTTCGAGGAGACCAGAATCAAAGATAGATCTACTTCGGGTTTAGGTGATGAAGATGATGAACAACAAAGCATACATACAGGCTGATGAACTGGTAAAGGTGTTCCGTTTAGGAACCGTCGAAGTACAGGCGTTACGAGGCCTGTCAATGCAAGTAAATAAGGGCGAGATGGTCGCAATTGTAGGAGCATCTGGATCCGGGAAAACTACATTACTCAATATTCTTGGTGGAATTACACGAGCCACCGCAGGGAATACAATAGTCGCAGGCTATGATGTGACAAATGCCAATCCAACACAGCTAGTTGCACTTCGCCGAGAGGTCGTTGGTCATATCTTTCAAGAGCTTAACCTCCTTAGTACCCTGACTGCATACGAAAATGTCGAGCTTCCAATGCTTGCCGCCAAGAAGGACGGAGGTACCAGAAAACGGCGTACTGAGGAGCTGCTGGAAATAGTTGGGCTTGCTGATAGAATGCATCACAAACCAGATGAATTATCCGGGGGTGAACGTCAGCGGGTTGCCATTGCAGCAGCGATTGCGAATGACCCGATGGTCTTACTCTGTGATGAACCTACTGGAGACCTTGACACTGAGACCGGTGCCATTATCGTTGAGTACCTACACAAGGTGAACAAAGAATTCGGCAAGACTGTCATCATGGTCACCCACGATCCTTCAATAGCTAGACAATGCGATAGAATCTACAGAATTCGTGATGGTCAGATAATCTCTGTCCAATCTCCGACAGCTGACCAAGAAATGGGTGCAGCATCTCGTGTGGATGTTGTCCGAGAGCGGCTTCAAGAGATCAAGGAAGAGATAGCAAGGCTTGATGAAGAAGCAAAGAAAGGCGGAATTGATCTAGGAGCATTTGCAGCACGTAGGGTGAAATTAACAGATAGACAAAAGCTGTTCGAGGAAGAGATGCACAGGCTAGGACTATAGCACGATACGTTTTTGACGTACCCTTGCGCTATTCTCACTCGTGATTGAGATGACACTGCCAATCATAATAGTCCACGGTGGGGCAACTGCTTTCAAGACCAAATTCCACTCGGAGATTCTCAAGGCTGTAGAGAGAGCTGCCAGTCAGGGAATGTGTGCCTTGAATAATGGTGGCTCATCGCTAGATGCCGTCGAAACAGCAATCTATGTTCTTGAAGAGACCGAACTCTTCACTGCAGGCAGAGGAGCGAGTAAGAACCAAGATGGTGAGATAGAGCTAGATGCAATCATTATGGATGGAAACAGACTT
This sequence comes from Candidatus Thorarchaeota archaeon, assembly GCA_016839275.1. Taxonomy (GTDB): domain Archaea; phylum Asgardarchaeota; class Thorarchaeia; order Thorarchaeales; family Thorarchaeaceae; genus SMTZ1-45. The sequence continues at coordinate 2,081 of JAEOUM010000060.1, read as the reverse complement.
GAGAGTGGTGCTGTCATGGCTGTGCAGGATATTATCCATCCAATCTCTCTTGCACGGTATGTCTTGGAGCGTACATCGAACTATCAGATTGCTGGGAAGGGAGCAAATAAGCTCTACAATCGTATGATTGCAGAGGGTTATCGCAAGGCAATAGAGCATACAAGAACGTCCAAGCCCCAAATAGCAGAAGGATGCGATACAGTAGGTGCTGTTGCTGCAGACTTAGAAGGACGAATTGCCTGTGCAGCCTCAACGAGTGGATGGCCTGGCAAGCTTACGGGTAGGATTGGCGATACTCCGATAGTAGGTGCTGGAGTCTATGCCAATGAAGTGGCGGCTGCGAGTTGCACTGGAAAAGGTGAGCAGATTCTAAGAATAACAATGGCTAGAATGGCAGTATATCATGTTGAGCAGGGTTTGGATGTCAGCAATGCTGCTGAGAAGGTGATGTCAGAATTACGTCAGAAGACAAGCGGAGAGGCTGGGCTGATCCTTGCTGATAGAAAAGGGAATGTGACGGTGAAGTACGACACCCCACACATGCCAACTGCAATTTCATCCTCTGATTCAAAAGTGCTATATTCCTCCATGACACCCAAGTGGCCTTAGTCCTTTTAGATTGAAGATCACTTGTAGGTTGCCGAAACCGTTACTGATAGAGAGCTTACAGTACCAACAGAATCTGATGTGAAGAAATGCACCCAGATATAATCTCCTGGTGAGAGGTCAGTTTGCCAAAGATCTTCAAAGCTTGTTAATGCCCAGGAAGATGAAAGTCTCAACGAATACTCACCTGATAAAAACATCAAAGTGGCATTAGCCGGGTCGTGATTCATATCAAAAGCAGTCAGATTCCCATAGAAGACCATGAACACAAGCCAGAGGTTTTCCAATCCTGAGTATCCTTGAATCTCCATTCGAACGCGCAGATACGCATCAAGATTTCCGTGTTCTGGAACACTAAACGGAATTCGAAAATAATAGGGATACGGATCGACCTCATACTCAGTGTGACTGAAGAAAAGAACTTCATAGGGTGTGAGACTCCAGACGATACCGAAAGTCACAATTGCTATCACGAATACTACTGCTATTGGAATTCGATAGCGAGAAACTTGTTTGAAACTTGCCCATCCCATAGTTTTGCCATCGTTCTGAACAGTTATGAATGCTGCTATTCATGTTTGACAATACCAATCAGATATCTATTTGAGCAGTCCTCAAGATACTCTCTTGATGTTCCCCTTGACTCCAATTTCGTAAATTCGAAGGGGAATCTCCTTTCCACTGTTGAGAATTGCCTGTGCAACCAAGCGCGATAGTCCATGACAGCAGGGCACTTCCATATGGAGAACTGACACATCCTGAATGTAATTGGCCATAAAAATTTCTGTCATCTTCTGAAGATTAGCTTGATAGTCTTCGAATTTTGGACAGACAATGATGGGCGTTTTTCCATTGATAAAATCAGTATGGAGTGAGGGATATGCCAATGCAGCACAATCCGCTGCCACCAACAAACTTGAATCATTCAAAGATGAATGTTGTGTGCTAATTAGTTTCAGTTTGATGGGCCAGTGTTTCAATTCTGATTTTAGGTCTGATGTAGGTACTACTCCTCTATTCTCAGAGGCTTGATGATTCGTACTGTATGTAAACGACTCAGAGCCTTCACAACTGATTTCCTCTGAAGCAAGTTTCTTTTTCTTCATATGCTCCAGAGCCGCGTCTTCATCAAATTCTACTGCTTCGACCTCATTAAGAGAAAGGGCTTCTTCAGGGCATTCTCCAAGACAAGCCCCAAGCCCATCACAGAATGTTTCTGAAACAAGTCTTACTTTTCCAACTATAATTTGAAGAGCTCCTTCTGCACACCCAGGTACGCAATTTCCACAACCGGTACACAATTCTTCATCAATCTGAATTAGTAGTCGCTTGACCATACTAACCATTCCACTTAATTATTGTTAATATATTATCATCTTTAAATATATACTGGAATGGATATGCCAACTAAACACGGTATAGATATTAGGGAAGAAAGGTACATAATTTTAGGAGATATGGGGTTGTCTAGACGT
>JAEOUM010000059.1 GCA_016839275.1 Candidatus Thorarchaeota archaeon | reverse complement strand
ATTTGGTGCATAACGAACGCCGAGCTCTTCGGATTTGACCTCGACAATCTCGTTCAGAGTCTGACGATCAATATAGGTCTCTGTCTTGTAACGCATCAGATGTTCACTCATGGCTTCCAGAACCAAGAGTGTCATGTAGTCATTCATACTTATTGTTTCGACGAGGTCCATGTAGTCATTATCATGCGCGAATGATGTGATATTCATTGTCGCACTTCTCACTGCGTCAGAATCAATCTCCTGCCCATTTGATGCCAGAGGCCAGAGTGCCTTCAGTGCTTCTACTGTAGTCTTTGGTTTTGAAGCATCAAACTCCACCACGAGGTCAGTGATATACCGTACAACTTCCTCTGTCACTTGTTGTGGAAATGTGTCCTCAACTCGCATCCTAACGATGTCGTAAAGCTGAGACTGCGTATAAGTATCAAGAGGTATCTCAAAGTCGTAGGACATGTGTGTAGCGGGAAGTTTGGTGAGCAGTCTGTAGTCATGACTGTTGAGAACGCCAATGGTGCTAGCTTGAATTTCTTTAGAGAGCCTAGCCACCTTGGTATACACATCCTCATTGGTTTCATCAATATTGTCAATGACAAAAATGGTTCTCTTGTCTGTAGCAGCAGCAGTCCTCTTGAACTGCATCCAAAGAACATCAAGGTCGAAAGCCACAGTGATTGGTCTGTTCGTTTCCCAGTGGATTTTATCGTTTAGTTCTGAAACAATCTCAAGAGTGTCTTTGTACTTAGCATCAACATAGACTGTGTGCGAGTTGAACTGCTCAGGTACAAGTTTAGTGAGGAAATAGCGTGAGAAGACTGTCATTCCCACTCCTGAAATTCCGTGTACGAGCGTGTTAACCCCATACTCGTCCTCGAAGGAGTCTTTATACATCCCATTGACCGTTTCAAGCTCATTGTCCCTATGGAGAAGTCTCTCCGGGACGTAGTAGGGATCGAAAAGACCTTTTGGGCTACGATGTGGACGAACCATTCTCATCAGAAATTTGTCTCTAATTGTGTATATAAACACCTGTCTGAGATGGCCGAAAGTATTCTGACGCGTGTTGCATGAGTTCAGATACGTCACGTTTAGACCATTGAACCAAGCACATCATTGCACTCTGGTGATAAGAGGAATGGATTGAACCCTTCACCAATGACCTGCCTAATCTCATCGAGCCTCTTCTTCTTGACTGAATCAGAGAAGGGCCACTTATGTTCAGGCTTTGGTGTGACTCCTAGCTCTTCACACTTTTCTACTATTTCTAGAACTGTGTTGAGCATTTCCTCACCCGTTCTGCCTTCAGGTCTAATCTCTCTTGAGTGTAGAATGAGTCCATAGGTTGGTGTATTGTCACCTAGATACCATTTACTTGGACCATGTCCATACTTACCAAATGGAGCCATGCCTTTGCTATTGAGTAGAGCCTCTATTTCATCAAGACTGTCCTGAAGTTTAAGTAAGTTATCTCCGTGGAATCCATACCCCTCAAAGAGAGCAAACTGTACTCCCTCTTTGGGATTACGTTTAGGTAGTTTGATTCTGATATCCTTCATTCGTGCTAGTTCTTTAGCATCAAGTGGTTTGTAATCCGTGATATCCCTGATGTCTTCTTCATTCTCCTTTGGGAATTCGAGAATGAGGAGTGGTGGATCAAAATCTTGACGCACATCTTTGTGTGCTGTTGTGATAGCCTCTCCATATCTGATAGGACTTTTTCTCTCTATCATGTCGATGAGAACCTTTCCAAGCGCATTGCACTCCGAGAACTCAGCAAGACCTCCAACCAGGGTCTCCTTAACAGTAGGTCGGATGTTGAGTCGCATCTCAGTGATGAATCCTAGTGTGCCATGCGAACTTGCAACGTCATGGAGTGTGACGCCAGTCTCATTGAGTCGTGCTTCAAGGTCTGTATCGTTACATTTAACGCCCTCATGGTCAACAACCACCAATCTTCCATCGTACAGGACCATCTTGACTCGGATTGTATTATCCCTCATGGTCCCGTTTACCCAGGTGTCATTTCCTCCTCCATCAGTACTCAGGATTCCTCCAACTGTTGCGATATCCCTGCTACTTGGAGCGACATAGAAGCGCATCCCCATTGGAGTGAGGAACTCGTTTATTTGGTCTGGGTTGAGTCCTGGTTGAACGTCGATATATCCCTGGTCTTTGGAGATGGTAAGTATCTCTTTCATCTGTAGGCTGCTGATCATGACACGCTCATCGTTTCCTCCAGTACAGGCTCCACTGAGTCCAGAACCGCCGCCTTTGGGTGTAACAGTGAATCCGTTGCTTTGCGCGTGTTTTACAATGTCGATGACTTCTTGTGTATTCCTAGGGTAATAGACTCCCTTTATTTTTCTGAAGTCGAGTTTGTAGTACATACTCGCGTTTGCACCGATGACAACATCTCTGATCCTCATTTACTCAGCACCTCCCTGAAGAGCATCAGACAGTAGTTCAACTATATCCTTAGTATTCAGATTCTGACCAAGCAGTTGTTCTCTGCAAGAGGGGCAGGCTGTGATCACAGTAGTGTTCTTCACTCCCTCCTTGGCTGCTCGTAGTTGGATGACTTTATCGCTAAGGTCTGGATCGGTCATCCTCAAGAGACCTCCACCTCCGCAACAACTCAGGTCCATCTCGCGAAACTTGATTCCCATCTTGTTGATGACTGACCTAGGCTCCGTCTTTATTTCAAGAATCCGGTGAAGTTCACATGGATCATGATATGAGAACTCTTCAGTTTGTTCGTATTCTGGTATAGTTTCCAGTTTTCGGTCGAAAAACTGTGTGTGGTGGAGTGCTTCAGCATGCTCTAGATTGTGATGTTCTCGCAACTGGATAAGGCAACCTGGGCAACAGGTTATGACCTTTTTTGCCTCAGCAGCTTCGACGACCTCTTTATTGTGATCTCTCAGCTTCTGTGCTCCCGCATCATCTCCCATAAGATAGAGAGGGTGTCCACAGCAGAACTCCTCTGAGCCCATGACTAGATAATCCACCTCGAGTTTCTCTAATGTCTGGAAGAGAGACCTCAGTACATTGATTTGACTTCCCCGAAATGACATAAGACACCCGAGAAACACCATGACTTCTGCGGTCTTTCCTTTCTCGTAAACTCGGTCCTCAAGACCCGGAATATCATCCTCAAGCTCATCGAGCCAGTAGATAGCTCGATCTTCAGCTGCAAGTCCATAGATATTCTTCACATTGGAGAGTGCATCTTTAAGAGGCTCAAGGTACGCAAACTCCTCAGGAGCGGTTTCTATAGCTCTAGCTCTCTGTTCGTGCCATACTTTAAGGAGGTCGACTCCAGAAGAGCACTTCTCCTCACATCGACCACAGAGTGAACACTGGAACAAAAGTCGTCGGAATTCCTTGCCTAGCTCCTTATCACCCTCAATCTGGTCCATTATTTGTAGAAGATACATCTTCCCTCGAGGTGAATACTGCTCCTCACCTGTTGCATCAAACATCGGGCAGAACTGTAGACATGAACCACAGCGGACACATTTGTCGTAGGACATTTCAGTTACTCCAGAGATTTCAGTGAATCTATTACATTATGTAAGATAGCTCACCGAGTTCGGTGGGTGGAATTTTCATTTCTTAATAATGTAGCGCAATGGATTTGTGTAGTCGAGATAAAATACACGGAATGATTGCGGCAAAAAAGAGAGTGAAGCCTCCCTGGAGATTCAGAGAGGCGCTTGTTAGAATTATTAGATCGGTGCTTTTGGAATGAAGCCCTTCTCATAGAGGATTTCAGAGGCTCCACGTGCACGTTTGATGATTTTCTCAGCATGCTTGTACAGGTCTTTTTCTTCCCAGTGCTTCTTGGCAACGCCCTGCTCGATAGCCTTCATACCCACAGCTGTGGCTTCAGCTGGATACAGCTCCCATTGATCCATCGTTGGGATGACTTTACGAACATTAGCCTCTTTTGCACCGAGATCAGCCAACGCTTGAGCTGCAGCAATACACATCTCATCGGTGATTGTGCTTGCTCGAACATCAAGGGTTCCACGGAAGATACCTGGGAATCCCAGTGAATTGTTAATCTGGTTGTCAAAGTCTGATCGACCAGTTCCAACAATTCGAGCTCCTGCATCCTTTGCATCCCACGGCCAAATCTCAGGTAGTGGATTGGCACAAGCGTAGACAATCGAGTCGGTAGCCATCATTGATACCCACTCCTTCTTCACAGTACCGGGTATTGGTCGTGAAGCAGTGATGAGTACATCCATTCCTTCAATGACTTCACCCATATCACCAGTATGTCGCTCTGGATTAGTCTTCTGAGCCAAATCATACTTGAAGGTGTCATAATCTTTCTCTTTTACGATGTCTTCGCGGTCTGCATAGATGGCGCCCGTACTGTCTACCATGATGATATTCTTTGGATCCACTCCAGCTGCTATCAACAAATATGCTGTACGAGTATTTGCAGCGCCGACGCCAAGAAATGCCACTGAGATGTTCTCGATGTCCTTCTTGACAACATTCAATCCACCGAGTACGCCAGCTAGAACCACCGTGGCTGTTCCCTGAGCATCGTCATGCCAAACTGGGATTTTGACCTCTGGATCGTTCCTTAGTTCTTCTAGGACCTTGTAGCATTTCGGTTTGGAGATATCTTCGAGGTTGACACCACCAAAGGAAGGCTGTAATAGTTTGACAAACTCGATAATCTTGTCAGCATCCTTTGTATCAACGCATACTGGCCAAGCGTCAACACCGCCGAGGTACTTGAATAGAATTGATTTTCCTTCCATCACGGGACCTGCGGCAAGTGGACCAATGTCACCCAAACCAAGGACACGAGTACCATCACTTACAACAGCCACCATGTTACCTTTGTTGAGATGCTCATAGGCCATTTCGGGATTGTCTTTGATGTCCAAGCATGGCTTAGCCACACCTGGAGTATACCATATCGCGAAATCTGAGAAGTCACGAACCGGACATTTACCAATGCTCATAATCTTGCCTTGGTAAAATGGGTGGAGGACCATAGCGTCCTT
>JAEOUM010000058.1 GCA_016839275.1 Candidatus Thorarchaeota archaeon | reverse complement strand
CACTCCGGTATGGTTCTAACAACTGATTCGATTTCTTCAATAAGAGTTTCTGAGCCTAATTCTCTGGAGGGAGCATCATCATCATCATCAATCTTTTCTACCTTTTTCTCATCACTCTCAATAATCGGCTTCTCAAGTGTTAATGCATATTTGATTATCATAACACCTGCAAGAGATATTACAGCACATATGAGAAGGGTTGCTGGAAAACCTATGACAGGTATGATCCAACCCAGAATTGCAATTTGAGGTGTTGCAAGGATAAGTAGAATTGTTGGCTGAAGAGAGTACAGGGAGTTACGATTCCTGCTTGGAATTGCATCAAGTAAAACTCTCTGTGTAAGAATCTCAGCAAAGCCGCCAAAGAACATGGTGACGGTGAATAGGCTGAAGAGCACGATAATAGGAATCACATGTTGAATTGGGAGCTCAATTAGTACTATATCTGTAAATGGTAGCAAGAGAGTCACCATCTGCGTCGTATCTGCCACTGGAGGGAATACGAACATTAACACAGCTAGTATAATAAAGAAGAAGAAGCCACAGGCTTGCAATAATCGGAAGCGCGGAATCCACTTCCTGGGCTCGAACTTCTGCGACCAAATTCCAGATCTCTCATTAGCAGCGACACCTGGAATAAACGCGAGAGTTCTGTATGATGCAACAGCTACATCAGTGATCAAATAGCTGAAGTAGAGAGGGAAGAGTATCAGCTGGCCCCATACAGAAATCACACTAGCTGCCAACATAGAACCGATTACTAGATACTTGACGAAGGGAGTTTGCCAGAGATAACTTATTCCTTCTCTGAGAAGAGCAGTGTACTCGCTCATCGAAGGGCGTTTCTCCCGCAATGCTTCTACCTCAGGAAAATCTCGAATATACCTCAAAACCAACAACGCGAAGATGAAAGCACCAGCAGCTTCAATCTGGAACACAAATGCGCGTTGAAAGACTACAGCAAGAATGCTCCCTGGAATAAGCGCTGCAGTTGCAGCGATCTGAGCAATCATGCCCATACGTCCCCAAAACACACCGTATTGCTTCCTATCGGTGTCTTGAGGCATTGCAACCCGATAATTGTTGTCAAACCATGCTCCCCATGCACCACTAATTTGTGATTGTGCTACACCTTGTAGGACAAAAATAGCAACCAGATAGAGGAATGGGGTTGAGGGAGTAACAAATGAAACCATGAAGAAGACAACACCATATAACGAGTTGCCAAATGCTATCACCCACCTTTGTCCGATAGCATCGCCAAGAGCACCACTGGGATAATCGAGAATTGTCTGGGTGATCATTTCTATTGCCACGAGCACTCCCAGAAGACCCAAACCTTCGATGAATCCACCCGCGCCTCCCAGAGCCTCTGCAATAAAGATTGTATAGAATGTGGAGCTAAGTGTGAAAATAATATTGGCTGTTGGCATAAGAATCATTAGAATCCGACCGAGGCGAAGGGCTTTATCATCAGCCTCTGAGAATCCCATGAAGCTTGAAGTTCTACTCATTTCTTGCAGGGCTCCATGATATACTAACACATCTTCGAGAATCAAGACCTATATAATGAGGAGCCACTAACAGGGGACTCATTTCGAGGTCCCATTTTGTGACCATACAATAAGGCGTTTTTTCGGATTTCTATACGAATTCTGAGCGAGTAACGAAGGAGGAGATGTCAGGCGAATTTCAGTCTCCAGCTCTTCTCAATCTTCTTTTCCCTGTTATAATGCGCCATCTCGCCACGACCATGAGATGTTGTTCCAGTTCCTATAACATAAACATAGAACAGAATGAGGAATAGACTGAATGTGAATCCAAGAATATCCCCACCAAGAATGAATCCAACGAAACCTGTAAACATCGATAGAATAAGAGTCCACAGACCAGAGATGAAGAAGAACCACTTTCTCCTATTGGGAGGCGCTAGAAGGAATGTCACATAATCGATCTTGAGCGTGGGTTCTTTATACTCATCAAAGCACCAAGCATCGATCTGTATGCTGAAGAGCTTGCCAGCAATAAATCGTCCACATGGATAGAGTAAGGCAACAACAAAGAATAATCCTAGAAATCTGACCACTACTGCGAATATTTCAGTTAGTGTCCAAGTAGTGATTGCTATCCAATTAACAGGAGTAGCCATTCCGTAGAGAAAAACCATGAATGCTAGGAATCCTCCCACAATCTCAAGTCCAAGGAATGGAGCAATAGGATATATCTTCCCTCTGTCCAGCATGAAAAGAATATCTCTAATCTCTGCGGCAATAGTAACTTCTGCTCGGTCAGGTTTTACTTCACGTTTGATCTGACGTACAAGCTTCCAGAATTCCCTCCTTGTTTCTTTTGGTACATCAGATGTACTCGTTTTTACGAGATTCAGAATTCTTTCAAGTTCTACGGTTCTGTTTGACATTGCTATCACTTATCTTATAATTCTCTAAAGGACTTGTGCCATATGTGTTTTGAGGCTTCATTTACTTCAGAGATGAGAATGCTGTATCTCAAGAATGTTCTATGAATTATTTGGAATTAGTGAAAAACAGCTTGCTTGAATGTGAACGATGTTCAATGGAATAGCTTCAATAAGAGCTGTCATACTCGCATCTT
>JAEOUM010000005.1 GCA_016839275.1 Candidatus Thorarchaeota archaeon | reverse complement strand
TATACCTCGACGTTTCCAGACTTGCATCGCAATATTCATGGATAGCGCGCGGCGTCTGATTATTATGTCCCATCTTTGATTATTACATCTTAGTGTGATGGACTTGTGTTTTCGGAAGTTCGTTATATCAATCTATCCTGCTTCATTCATCACCAACAAAACGGATTCTACGAAGTCTTCCTTCTTTAATCTCTTCAAACATTGAATCTGATTCTAAGAGTCTTTTTACCATGGCAGTAGCCTTGCTGTTTGAGATTTCAAGAGACTGAGCTATTTGAGCCCGAGTCATTCCATCTGGATTCTTCTTGATGACTTCCTGAACAATGTCCATCTCTCCTGCTGGGGCCACTATTGTTGTTGCCGATGGAGCAAGGGTATCTGCGGCGATTGGTTCTAACGCTTTTGAACTGCCACGTCTTCGCCTAAGGAAAATAAACCCAGCGATTGCCCCACCCCCACCGCCTACTATGACTGTGAGAGTAAGTGGGTCCTCAAACATTGAGAAAATGAATGATAGGATGTCGAAACCTCCTGGCGCGACCTCCCTGTAAACAATGTTAGAAGTTGCTGGCCATTCTCCAATTGCAGGTTCAAACTCTGCCCATATTGTCAAACTACTTGCATCTGATGGAACATCGAATACTAAAATAGCGATGCCTTCAGCATTCGATATGATATCTTCTGCGAGTTCTTGAGGAGCATGTTCTCCTCTCTCAATCAATATATGCACAGTGATTGGTAATCCATTAACCACTCCTGAATCGTAGGTTGTTGCAACTGTAATCTCAATGGGTTGTCCAGCTTGGACTTCCTCATCAACATCTAGAGTTAGATAGTAGGTGACCTTTGATTCAATCTCAAGTTGAATCTCTCCGTACTCAGTTTCACAATCTACAGCTGTTATCGTGAAGTTGAGTGTGTAGCTTCCCGGAGTTAGTGTACTTAGCCAGATTTCAACAGAGTATTCCTCAGAACCTGAATCATACCCTAGTGCATATTGAATGCCCTCTAGCTCGATGATAATCTCTGCCCAATCCACAACAGAGGCGTGAAGACCATCAAACACTTGAATCACTATCCTGATTGTTTCGTTTTCGAATTGGTTGACCTCACTCTCAAATATCGGGGCAAGAGGAAGCTCGAGAATTTCGATGGTGACAATCTGTGAACTATTTTCATATCCTGCACGTGTGAAATTGACGTGTAGCTCATAGCTGCCCACATGCAATGCATCACTATTGATTTCAACACTGTACACTCCATTGCCCTGATCACTGACTGAAAATGTATCGGGCCAAGTGATGATAGGTATGAAACCGGATATATTCACTGAATTCTTTTCATCAGTCCAGGTGAACGAGATTGTGGTTGCTTCATAAGCATGGATAGAAACCGTTGATGTTGGCGTGGTCACTGTGGTTGGAATAGCAACTACATTAATACTTGATATATTAGTCGCACCTTCAAAACCAACTGCAACTACATGAATGTAAATTGAGTGGACACCAAGACCCAGGTCACTTCCACTTTTGGAGTATGTCCAATGATTTGTGACCCATGTTGCTACCTGAGCTATTCCATTTACTTCAATGGTAAGTATTGCGCTTGGAACATAACTCATGTTTAGAAGCTCGTAATAGATGTCTATCGTCACATCCTCATCATAATAGATAATGGCGGATGACTGCAAGACAGTCAGATTCGTTACTGCTGGAGATATTGATAGGATAAATGAGTCCCATCCATCAGCATATCCAGTTTTGTTTGCAGTCACAGTAACATTCCAGATTCCGAGTCCAATATCGCTGGCTCGCATGGAAAAGTACCATACTTTGTCAAAAGCATTGTATGCTAGGAGATACGGTGTGCCATTAATTAACAGTTGGACTGTAGCATTTTCTATCGGTTCGTAGTCTTGTGTATACACTACTGAAGCATTCACTCTGTCAATATATGATGCATCAAGACTCAAAGGTTCCCAAGTAACATCGAATGTGTTTGCCGCCTCTGTCACGTTGATGTTGGGTGTGACATTTATCTGTGGACTATAACCGTATAACCAAGCATTAATGGTAGCAATACGCATTCCAATTCCTAGATCATTTCCTGGAATTGATACTCTCCAAAGACCACCTGAATAGACCAAATCATAGAGTCTACCATCGATAGATACATTCACGATAGCTGAACCCGGCACATCGCCACCATAATATGTATAGTCCACTGTTAGATTCAGTAAGTCTGTGTATTCAATTGTGATGTTAGAAGGACTCCATGCAACTATTAGGGGGTCAGTAGAAACTTCATTCACAG
>JAEOUM010000057.1 GCA_016839275.1 Candidatus Thorarchaeota archaeon | reverse complement strand
GAGCGACCGGAGAATGTCTGTGTGATCTGGTCTATATGGACTGTCCAAATATGTGACTGGTCATAACAAGGATAGATGAGCCACCCATCCTTCTCATTCACATATGTTTCGGAGGTTGTCTGTTCATTACCAAAGAGGATATACTTACCTTCTAGCGCATAGGCAAGGGGAATGAACTCAATTGCATATTCGGTCGATTGAAGACCCCATCCAAGCTCTGAGAACGGAAGGCCGAGATGTTTGTAGTCTCTTAGCTTTCCAGTCTCATGTTTGAGAATGTGTAGTGATTTTCCGAACTCCTTCTTGAACTTCTCCGCCAGAGCAGTCTTGTGCTTCTCTTCATATGTCATACTCTCTTCTACGAGATAACCAATTTCAGGATCAAGGCCTATCTCATCAGCTACGGCATAGGTCAGCAGGCTATCCTTGCCAAAACTGAGGCCCACAATTGCGCGATGTGCACCCTCAACAGGGTCGGATGATGGAAGGGTGACCTCTGGGTTTGTATACAAATACCTAGTATCTAAGAACTTGCGTACCATCTCTGCGGTATCAGTGCCATCTACCTCTGCGCACGAGGGAATGTCCCGGATGAAGTTATCAACGAAATAAGGCTCTAGAAGGGGACGTCCAGAGTGGTAGGTAATTTGAGGATCATTGAAGACAAGGGGAAGATGCATTGTCGTGGCGAGAGCCAAATTCTCGGTTAGAGCTAGTCGTGTCCTTTGGGGAGTCTTCTCCCAATATCCTTGGGGATATATCAATGGATAAGAAATATCCTTGAACTGCACTGCAAATCCATTCTTTGTCGACTCAGATCTTACCTCAAGCACATCAGACACCGCTCTTGTCAGAGGATAAGTCATGCTTAACCTTAACCGTTCCGGTTTACCAATCAGTCAAGTGACACGCACTGTGCTGCAGCGGTTACCAAAAGATTCCCAAGATTCTTACAGAGTTTATCTTATCGTGGTTTCTTGAGTTTCACATGAAAGGTGTAGTCAGTAGCTTTCTTCTTGACAACCTTGAACCCAATCGTTTCTGCAGGATTTATGATGGTGTCAGCATTTTGGTCTCTAAGAATTCCACCATAACCAGTATCAACGAATGAACCGTCTGGAAAGTGAATTTTAAGAAGAATAACAGCCAGTCTCTTTTCTCGTTCTTCAGGGGGAATAGTAAAAATTGGCTCCCAAATCATAAACTCCCCCCCTGGTTTTAGAACTCTCCAAACCTCTGAAAGGACTATCTTATGGTCAGGTTCAGGAATATACATGAATGTGAAGAATGCAGTTGCATAATAGAATGATGCATCCATGAATTGAAGGTCTTTTACATCCATTACAATCTTGAGGGCTTCGTTCTTTGTCTCCTCGAGCTCTCTCTTGATTCTATCGATAGCAATAACATCACGCCCTTTCAATTTCCCAATGATGCCTTCACCTCCACCGCCTATATCTAAAATCCATTCTCCCTTGTTATCAAAGTCATGGATTTTGATTACTTGTTTTGGCAGAACAAAGAACTTGCTCATATCGACGTCATCTGGATGATCACTGCTATCTGACATGATTTATCAGGGAGATTTCAGGTGGATGATAAACTCATTGGAAGAAAAAAGAGGAGAGAGGGGAAATCCCCTCTTGTTATAGACTATGTGAAGACTGCGTCTATGCCACCAGTTGTTGTTTCTGCTATCACAGTGAGTGTTTGAGACGCGGTATCATAATCGGTGGTCTCGTAGTGGTTTGAAGTGATCTGGGTCCATCCGGTCGCACTGATATCAACACTACCGGTTGTTACAGCACACTCTATGCTACCACCTATACCTGATGGAAGGTCAACATCAATTGCGATTCCACCAGTTGAAGTCTGGAGATTATAGGTTGAATTGCCAATCAGTACGACATCGTCTGTCATATCTAAAGCAATCCCGCCAGTTGTCACGGAGATGGTGATATCTCCCACATGAGCTCCATCAGTAAGATCGAGAGCTACGCCACCAGTCGTGGTGTGAATGTTGATAGTGTAGTTGACTCCACTACCAAGGGTAATATTCACGCCAGCAGCTGTGTAGTCCAACGCTATAGTATTACTCAGAAACGTCACTACTGGTGCGCCATCGTCTTCAAGAGTCGTATTCTGAACTCTAATATCGATGTCGTAGAGCAAAGATGCGTTATCAACAAATATCACATTTATGCCCCCAGTTGTGAGGTCCACGTCCAAAGTGACAGTTTCATTGGTTGTTCCGACTTCTGCCTCAAAGGCAAAGTCTGTGGTTGGTGGATTGAGATTCCAGTTCCAACTATTGGTGCCATAGTAGGATATTAGACCTACAGCAATCGCACCAACTACTATAACTGCAAATATACACACAACCATACTTGTATTTCTCTGATAGTTAGACATTATTACTTGCACCTGTTCTATGAGCCCTGAGAAAAGCATGCCAGCTGTCTCGTAGCTCTCTATATTGCGAATCGTCTTCCAGAGCGAAGCGACGTATGATTCGCGATACATCGCCTCTTTCCGAGGATGAGAGCTTATCGAGCTCAACCTCGTTCACGATAAGATTGCGAGAGCTGATCTCATTCTCCCTATCGATTAATGCCGTCAACCGGTCCACCGCCTCGCCAATCTGACGCTCTGGAATGTCTATGCCATAGACTGAAAGGCTAGTAATTATGGACCTCAGGCGTTTTGTAGCATCATCCCCAGTTGCTTGCACCATTTCACTGATGCCCATTCGATATTCTCTTGCAGAGGCACGATAGTACCTCTGGACAATGCCAGTCTGGGTCTGCTCGGTCCGCTCTTCAAAGATTAGACCTACTTCTTTCAGCTTCTGAATGTGATGCAGTATCGTGCCAGGATTCTTACCTGTCACGCCTGCAAGCTGCTTCACTGTCATTGCATCCTTGACAAGATAGTCAAAGACAATCTTCGCTCTAGTTGGCTCCATCAGAAGCTGAATCAATTTCTTGTCTTCAATGATCTCCATATCCTTGACTCTGGGTTTAGTCGTGGAGCCTGCCATCTTCTATAGACCCCCTATGAAGCTGGGCCCAGACGTGTCCTCCTGTGGATGTTCCTCATACTCATCATCTGCTGTCAAGATCATGTAGACTCGTGTAAGTCCGATTGTCAAGGCTGGCATAAAGACGAATAACAGGAACAATATTGCAGGAACTGCCATACTGCCCAGGAGGATAAGTGCTGGTTCAAATGTGCCCATTGCAAACGCAGTTACAATAAACGGGAGAATCAATGCACCTAGGATGAGCAGGTATGCCATCCACACACCGAACACTCGGTCGAAGTACGTGATACTCAACCGTATAGATTTCTTAGTAGCTTCGAAGACTGAATATCCATCGATTATGGCTGGAAAGAGCATCGAGAGAAATCCCAGGCTCACTGCAAACCAGATCATTAACACCGCACCAATAATAGGATTCATGGTGCTTGTTGTACCACTCGATATAAGTGCGAAGTTAAAGAAATCAATCCCAAAGACTGCAATTCCACCTAATATTACTAGAATCAGAGGTCCAAGCACAACAAGGAAGAGTACGAGCCCGCCTCCAGCAAGTGAAAAGAACTTCTTCTTATACCAGGTAAAGACACCTTCTGCACTAGTTCCCTCGCTCTCAACAATTTCACGTCCCATACCAAATAGGGCACCAATTGCTACAAAGAAGGGGGCAGCAAGAGGAAGTGCAATCGCAAGACCTCCAACAACGATGTTTGCTAAGCCAGCACTGGGATCGGTACCAAAGGATTCAAAGAAGAATGTCATTCCCTCAATACCACCAGCAGTAAAGATTAGAGGAACAAAGATTAGAATCGCCACGAAGACTAGTAGAATTCCTGAGATGATGAGAACACCAAATAATGCGAGGATGTAGGAGATCACATTCTTTAATGCAAATTTGAAGCTGACCTTCAAATCATCAAGAATTATTCGAACGCTCGCGTTTTTCATTTTTTATCACACCTAGAAAGTTGGGGAGAGAGTGCCTGCAGGAATACTGGAGACACTCTCAAGTTAAACACACCTATACAATAGGCATATCGACAACACTCTGTGTTGCGATGTTACCGCCGGTGAGTTCCTGGTAGACCTTGACCCAAGCAATCCTCACCATGGGTAGGAAGAGGAGGAGCCAGAGGAAAGCTGAAACAACTGCCAACAGTGCAGCAGCAGCAATCGCTGGAATCAGAGCTATCGATATAGGTACGGTCACGAAGGGCATAGCGAGTCCAAGGACTACTATGGGACCGAAAGTAACTGCAAGCAATAGCACAATCGCGCTTAGGACTCCGAATATGCGATCAAAGTATCTTCTTGCCAGAGTAAATGACTCCTTGAAGGCAGTCTGAACACCCTTACCACTTGCAACAGCCGGAAATACCATAGAGGTCAGTCCAGCAGTGAAGTAGACCCACACGAATGTGAATGCTGCCAATAGAGCACCCACATACGGTCCGATATTGATGTTCGTGGCGTAAGCGGCTAATTCCCAGACGAGTGCAGGCGGGAGGAGGACAATGATGGTCAACATAGTACCTGTAGCAAAGAAGGTAAGGAACTTATGACGGAGATAGGAGAATGCTGCCTCAGCCTTGGTGTCACCCTTGGCCACAAGGTCATAGCTCATGCCATAGATAGATCCGCTCACAACCATGAAGAGAGACACGATAGGAATTAGTATCAATCCAATCAGAGCACCCACGACAAGAGGATTAGCAGTTGCCCATTGAGCCAGAGCAGTCAAAGTAGCTTGGTCGAATGGATAGAGAACCAGAAGCACAATTGATGCTATCGGGAGAGCAATCAGAAGTGCGAGAATTGCGACGACGATGACCATGCCCAAGTTCGCAAGGAAATAGCTCAGAGCCTTTCCCCACGCAAGCTTGAGGCTTGACTTCATGTCGTTCGAAATTGTTTTGAAAGTTGTAGACATTGTATTCACCGTTTAATGGTTCATCAAACGTTTCGGCTTGTTACTTACCAAACGTTTGACACATATCAAACATGTACACAAATGCTTATAAAGTGTTTGATGAACGCCAAACATCAAACGTTTGGAATTATCAAACGTTCTCTATCATTTCTCGTAGCTTGCTCTGACGATAGTTAGTAAAGAACTTGTGATGAGTGCTGATGGTTGTAATGACGCTAACCACATGAGGGTGTCTTCGAATCTCCCGAGTCATCTCATTCACTTGAGTCAGATTCTCTCCTGCAAAGAGCGAGAATAATACTGGTTCCATTGCAGAAATGAAATTCTCCCACGAGGCAAGGGGGTATTTTTCTTTAAGCCATTTTATTATATGCTCATAGGTTGTCGCACGTTCATCCCAGCGAATTAGGGCAATAAATGGGATACTTGTATCTGCACCAAGTTCGATAAGGGCGTTGAAGTGAATGGCACCACTCTCCTCGAGTTGTTCAAGTAACCTGCGTACGCGTCGTGCAGTAAGGCCGCTCTTCTCTGCAATTTCAACAACAGGAAGACGTGGTTGTTCTATCAGGACTTTGAGTATTCGTAGATGTAACGTCGTAAGTTCTATCCCTTGTCCAATTGGAATAATGGTAGGATGGATCTCAGCATTTAGAACGCCCTTGATTCTTCTAAGATAAGAACTCAGATCATGCATCTCTTGCGTGGTGTCATAGTTGCCAACAAATGCATAGATTCCATTAGAGTAGGCTGCTGCGGCGATGATGTTTGGATGCGACCCTATCTCGTCTATCATCTCCACCTCATCACGAGAACCATCTCCAGTTAAAAAGCCAAAGAGTTGGCTAGAACCGGTCATACCGACAGAGAGGGTCACGGCATATCCGGATATTTCACCGGTCTCCTCAAGGTTTAGGACGCGCCTTCGAATTGCATTTGCAGAGACACCATACCTTCGAGAGAGCTCCTGATATGTGATTCTACAGTTACTTTGAAGCTCGGCAAGTATCTTCTTGTCTAACTCGTCCATGATATCCGCAATCCAATCACGCATTTGCTAGTAAGCAATATAGTTGGTCGAAAATGCCCGATTTATGCATTACCTTGTATGTGAAAAGACAGATAGAAGAGTTCTATCCATTTCGTATTGATGATGAAGAGAGGTTGAGTTAAATTGGGCTCTGGCTAGTCAAGACTTGCGATGTTGAACAACCGCTATGATCTACATATACACTCGAACTACTCAGATAGTAAATCAACAGTCCAAGAAATTGTTCGTCGAGCTATTACAATTAATCTTGAAACAGTAGGAGTAGCAGACCATTTCTGGCCTTCTTTAGGTTCGCGACCGGGAGGAAAGAACCTCATCGAGAAAAGACGCAGAGAGATAGAGAGCGCACGTGTAGAGTTCCCATCCTTGGTGATTCTTGACAGCGCTGAAGTCGATATTCAGTCCGATGGTAGTCTGGCCCCAGTTGCAGGAGGTCTTGAGCAATTCGACATCATCATAGGATCCTTTCATTGGGTCTCTGATTCCACTCAATGGGTCTCGACACTCTCAAAAGTCATAAAGAAAAAGCAATTCCATATTCTGGGTCATTGGGATGGATACCTGTCCTCGTATAAAGAAGAAGATGGGGATTTAGCAGCTCAAGCATTAGCTGGGGCAGGAATTGCGATAGAGCTCAATGAGAGATACATGCTTGAGCATACTCATTTCATTGAGCGAGCAAAGGAGTATGATTGTATATTCACCCTCGGTAGTGATTCCCATTCTGTAGAAACCATTGGGCAGTTGGATTATGGCAAGAAGATTGCCTCTGACTTTGATCTGGAAGTGGTTGAACCGAGTTTCTTTCTGTAGCTCGGCTTGAGGGCGCTGTTACATAGAAAACAGGTCAATAACACGAATTGACTCAGTCCCATGACTGTCAAAATCAGTCCAGTAATATGTAACAATGTACTGCGTTCTCAGGTGGCTGGGTAGTCCTTCATATATCTTCTTTCTATTCTCTTCTTTCAGTTTTGACAGAAGCTCTCGAAAACTTACAAAGAACGCTCTCTGGCAATTGCCTACAGTGGAAACCTCAGAACCCCAGTCAGTAGCATACCTGAACATCCGAGAACGGTATGCATCGACGGCAGGTTGGACTTGTACCAAGGCCGCTATGATTGACGGTCCGAGCTCTGGTGAATCATCAAATAGACTAGGTCCTCTCTCATCGAAGAGATGAAGAGCCTTTGCTACAATGGCGCAAAAGTCATCCTCTATTTGTGTCGCAGTGTAACCATACATTTCATCTTCGTGTTCAAGTACCAGGAAGTCCCTTCCTTTTATTCCAGATTGTATCCTTTTGCTGGCTGCGACCAGCTTGGAGATTATCTCCGTTTCAGAACTTAAAGGACCCTCATTCATAGATTCAAATCATCTATCGTAGGTGATAAAGATTAGTTCGAGGTCTCAGATAACTAGAGATTGACTATTCGGAATCCTTTTCTCTCACCAATCTCATCTTTACGTCATTGGAGAGGATTCTTGATGACTGAGAAACTTGTGTTTCCCTCTGATGAGTGGATCGAAAAATATGTTGATGCTCTGAATAAGAATGCAAGGTACGAAGACGCAGCCAAGACATGGGAAGGAGATTTCGTCTTCCAGATTGATGCTGATGGAAAGACCATCCCAGAGGATGTGAGATTCTACCTTGACCTATGGCATGGCAAATGCAGGTCTGCTAGGATGGCAGGACCAGAGGATACTGCGGAGTTTGTGTATGCAGGACCACTGAGTAACTGGAAATTGCTCTTTGATGGAAAGATTGATCCCATCAAGGGGATTATGGCTAGGAAGTTCAAATTAACAGGCGACATGGGCAAGGTTATGCGATATACTAAGGCCGCACTAGAACTTGTGGCGACTACAAGAGAGATACCTACAAAGTACTTGGATGAGTAATCCAGTCGTGCTGAGGAAATAATAGTGCTACATACAAGACTTTGCGATATTATAGGGATAAAACATCCCATCATGCAAGGAGGAATGGGTCCCTATAAGACAGAATCACTTGCGATTGCCGTGGCAAATGCAGGCGCATTAGGTATCATCAGTAGCATAGGAATGGCTGCAACAATGCTTCCCGAGGCGGCTCCTGTCGATGCGATACGACTGTTTGGTTCAGACCCACCGCCGGTAATCCTACAGAAGTCGATAGAAGCGGTCACAAGAGGAACACGAACCTCTGGGGGCGTTTTTGGTGTGAATATACCTGTAGCTTCTGAGTTCATTCTAGCATCAGAGATGTTCGTCAAACAGACAATAGAGTCATGTCAGTCGGACTCAGACACAGAACGCTCGCTCAGGGTCATCGTGACTTCCGCTGGAAATCCAAAACCTTGGTCATTGCTCAAGAAGGAGGGTTTCATCTGGGCACATGTCGTACCATCAGTCTATCATGCCAAAAAGGCAGAACAAGCTGGAGCGGATATCATCGTGGCTTCAGGACATGAGGGTGGAGCACATGTTTCTTGGGAACCAGTACACTCAATGGTCTTGGTACCAGCTGTCTGCAAAGCTGTTAAGACACCAGTAGTTGGCGCGGGCGGATTCTGCGATGGCGCATCCCTTGCTGCGGCACTCTGCCTTGGTGCTGTGGGAATCCAGATGGGAACACGTCTTATTGCAACACAAGAGAGTGACTTCGAGCCCATGTGGAAACAGGCTATTATTGAGAGAGAGGAACGTCGTACGCTCGTTGGTAGAGGGCTCTTTGGTCCTATGCGATTCCTCCGCAACACAAGAGCAGAGGATATTGTAAGACGTACACTTGAAGACATCCCAGACTTCTTCCTTGGAGAACCACTTGACTCCAATGAAGAAATCTTAGAATTAGAACGATTAGGTTTCGATGATCTGATTGATGCAAAAGAGGAAACTGCACTCATGTTTGGGGGAGAGGTTGTGGGACGCATAGATGATTTGCCCACAACCTATGATCTCATCCAGAGGATTATTTCAGAAGCTTCAGCAACTCTAAAAACAATACCGCAGAATACTCTTCGAGATTGAATTCTATTGGGCAGAGCAAATAAGAGGGAGGACTACTACTATCCTAGCTACATCGAGTGCATTGTATTGCGCTCGGAGGAGAGATGAAATTGGTATGGTGGTTTTCTGTACCGAAGATTGTGTTTGGTGATGACGCACTCAGCGAGCTTGAGATTATTCAAGGGGAGAGAGCAATCATCATTACAGACAAGGTTGTCAATGGTCTAGGTCTAGCAGATACGGTCTCGAACAAATTATGTGAGAGACAGTGGTCAACAGCAATATGGGATGGAGCAATTCCTGATCCGAAGGTCTCAACAGTCAAGGAGGCTGCTGAAGCAATGAAGCAGTTTGGAGCAGACTGGATTATTGCTATCGGAGGTGGCAGTGTCATTGATACTGCAAAGGCAGCGTGGGTTCTTTACGAAAAGCCCGACGTTCAGTTGGATGCACTCACACCCTTTGACATACTTGGCCTTAGAGCTAAAGCAAAACTTGTTTGCATCCCTACGACTGCAGGGACAGGATCTGAGGCAACGAAGGCAATAGTCATCAGAGATGATGAAACTGGTCGAAAGTTCGCGACGATAAATCCTGAATTGACTCCAGATCTTGCACTTCTCGACCCTACCTTTGTAGTAGGACTTCCGAAAGATTTCACAGCATATACAGGAATGGATGCATTGACTCACACAATTGAAGGATATATCTCAGTATGGAAGAATGACTTCTCAGATGGATGCTCATTGCAAGCAGTGAAGATGATCTTCAATTGGCTACCAAAATCGGTTGAAGACCTCTCAGACCTAGAAGCACGAGAAAAGATGTTAGTAGCTGCATGTCTTGCAGGCATGTCATTTGGCAATTCACAGGCAGCGCTTGCTCATTCACTTGGTCATAGTATGGGATCGGTACTGAGATTGCATCATGGACTATCTGTTGGAATGGCACTTCCTTACACGATAGAGTTCAACTGCAGAGACAACGAGGACTGCGCTTCTCAATACGCAGAGCTGGCAGGAATTATTGGCATCACAGGCAAAGATCATGTTAAAGTTTCAATGAAACTGGCGGAAGCTGTTAGAGACCTCATGGGCAAGATTGGTAGTCCAAGAAGCTTTGCAGAGGCGGGTGTGACCCGGGATATATTCGATGAGGGTTTAGAGCGACTTGTTGAGTTTGCCATGATGGACTCAAGCCTTACAATGAATCCACGGAATACGGATAGTCATGAAATCCGGAAGATGTATGAATACATGTTTGAAGGGAAGGTCATAGATTTCTGAAGGAGGCAACAACGAATGGCTGGTTATAGAGGAAAAATACTCCAGGTGAATCTAGATGCTGGAGCGACGATGGTCAAATCACTGGATGAGAATCTTTTGAGGCAGTTCATTGGAGGTGCTGGACTTGCTACTCGTCTGCTGTATGACATGATTGATTCCAATACTGATCCACTTGGGCCTGAGAATCCTTTGATATTCATGACCGGACCATTTACAGGCACGGCAGTACCGACAAGTGGTAAGTCGACCTTTTGTTCAAGATCTCCAAAGACAGGTCTCTTAGGATATAGTACTGTAGGAGGTCACTTCGGAGCAGACCTAAAGTTTGCGGGATATGATGGGATAATCATCACAGGAGCCTCCAAAAAGCCCTGCTATCTTCTAGTCGAAGATTCAGACGTTGAGATACGTGATGCAGAGCATCTCTGGGGCAAAGATACAGAACAAGTCTGGGACGTTCTCAAGAAAGAGAGCAATCACAAAGTCGCAGGTGTAGCAAGGATTGGAATCGCAGGGGAAAATCTCGTCAAGTATGCAAGTATTATTGTCGATCATCACAGAGCAGCTGGTAGAACTGGACTGGGCGCAGTAATGGGTTCGAAGAAGCTCAAAGCTATAGTTGTTCATGGTTCTGATAGGAAAGTTCCTGTTGCAGAAGAGGAGGAACTTCGAAAGTACACGATGGAGCTTAATGAGGACAGCAAGGAAGACCCGACCTTTAGAATGTACTCAGACCTTGGAACAGCAGGATATACGGACATGGCAAGTCTAATGTATGGCTCGTTTCCAGCAGGTTACTATACTGTAGCTGAGTTTGATACGTATAACCTCAGTGGTACTACCGTAAAGGAAACCATTCTTGTTGGGAAGACTGCATGCTTCCGTTGCCCAATAGGTTGTGGAAGAGTTGTAGAGATTCCTGAGGGTAAGTATAAGATGAGTAAGTTCGCAGGACCAGAACTTGAGGTCACAGGGACCATGGGTTCCCTCCTCTTGAATAATAATGCAGAGGCCGTGTCCTACGCAAACATGATGCTTGACCTCTATGGTATTGACACGATCTCAGGAGGGAACACTATTGCCTTTGCATACTATCTGTTCAAAGAAGGGAAGATAACTGCCAAGGACCTTGACGGCATAAGTCCTGAATGGGGAGAGATTGATTCTGCTCTAGCATTCATAGAGAAGATAGCTAAGAGAGAAGGCATTGGAGACCTGATGGCAGAGGGTAGTTTCCAATTCGGTGAGAAGTTTGGAGTCCCAGAGCTTGCTGCGCAGGTCAATGGGCTCGAGCTGCCTCAGCACGACCCGAGAGGTTTCTCTGGACTAGCTGCAGGATATGCTACTTCGCCACGGGGAGCATGTCACATGGCAGCAGATATGTACAATGTCCAGATGGGTCAACCCAATGAGGCATTTGGTATAGATAGTGTAGACAGATTCGCTAACGAAGCTGATCTTGTTGCCAGACATCAGGATTTTAGATGTGTGACAAACTCAGCAGTCATATGCAATTTCTATCCAGTTGATGGCGATAAAATGACTCAGTTGCTACGACTGGTGACAGGATGGGATATTTCTGTGAATGACGTTGTCCTAACAGGTGAGAGAATATTCACATTGATGAGGCTGCTTAACCTTAGGCTAGGGTACGATACAAAGAATGAGATTCTGCCCGAGCTAATCTCAAGACCGCTTGAAGGAGCCACAGAGGGGCATGTTCCTAACATTGATGAACATCTCAACAAGTGGTATGAGACCCGTGGATGGGATAGAGACAGCGGAAGACCTCCCAAGAATCGACTTCGGGTTCTTAGTCTTGAAGATCTAGTGTAGCAGTTCAGATCTTTGCATTGGGTAAATCCTGTACAACGCTCTTGAGCAATGTATAGAGGATAGGAATGTCTGAAATCTTAACACGCTCATCAGGTGTGTGGGCGTTATCAGCTGTTGGCCCGATGGATACCATCTGGAGACCGGGAATCTTTGAACCAATTATACCACATTCTAGTCCAGCATGAATAGCCTCTATCTTTACATCAGTCTTGGTTGCATCTTCGTAGTGTTTTTGAATGAATTTGAGAAAGGGACTATTTGGATCAGGATTCCAACCAGGATACATCGGATTCAGAACTATCTCCCAACCAGAGAGTTTTGCTATATCATATAGCTCTGCTCGGAAGAATTCAAGCTCTGTATCAACACTACTCCTTGTGCTGAGGAGGACTTGGATCATGGACCCTTCAGTCTTGATGATAGCTACATTGTTTGAGGTCTCCACAAGACCTTCGACACTAGGTGAGAAACGCAGAGGGCCATGAGGTGTGATATTGATGGATGTAATGATATTCAGTGATTCGTCAAGAGAGAATGCAGGCATCGATTCGGATTTGCTCCATTTAATGGATATATCGGGTTCGAGAGGCGTAGACCCTTTAGCAGTCATCTTATAGTATGTGTAGATTTCAGAACGCGCTTGTTCCAGAATAGCTTCTGCAAGATTTGCCTTATCAGACTCCACTGCAAACTTCACACGCGACTCTCTAGGTATTGCATTATGCTTACTACCGCCATTCCACTCGCAGAGATGAACATTCATCTCTTTCACTAACTTGGACATCATTCTTGCAACGAGCTTGTTTGCATTTGCGCGATGCTTGTGAATATCGACACCAGAATGTCCACCAAAGAGACCGGTGATTTCAAGATCGTAGAAGGCAGCGTTGCCAGCAACTTTCTTTGTCTCCAAACTCTTTGTTAGCGTTGTATCACCACCGCCTGCTGAGCCAATAGTAATGACGCCAAGTTTCTCGGAGTCTACATTGACTAGTAGCTTACTCGTGATGCCCATCGAATTTGGTTCCAGGGCAAAAGCACCTACTAGGCCGGTCTCTTCGTCGACTGTGATGAGGAGTTCTAGAGGCCCAGATTTCACTGTTGGATCCAGTAAGATTGCCAAGGCTAGGGCAACACCAACACCATTGTCTGCACCCAGAGTTGTTCCATCTGCATCGACCCAATCACCATTATCTTGGATACGTACGGGAATTGGATCCTTGTCAAAATTAAAACCAGCTTCACGGTCAGTTTCACAGACCATATCCATGTGGCCTTGGAATAGGAGTGATGGAGCGGATTCCATTCCTTCAAACCCAGCCCGTTTGATAAGTAAGTTACCGGCACCATCTTCAGTTATCTGAATGTCAACACCTTGTGATTTAGCTCGTTCGGGAATCCAGGATTTCAATTTAGCCCGAATTTTCTCCTCTTTCTTAGATTCACGTGGTGTTGCAGTGAACACCCTCTCGAAGATTTCCCATACAAGCGTAGGCTCTAGACTCTCAAGGACCATTGATAAGACCTCTATCTACAATGGGGCAATAGCTCGGACTTTAAGGTTTTGTCAGGGGACAGGCATCTTTTTCTCTTGGATAGTCTCAATATTCAGATCTAGGTTCTTGGAGTGAAATCATGTGCTTTTCGACCCCGGACTAACTAATGTTCTTCGTGACTCAATACCAGGTCTTGGAGACATCTTCCTTATTATTACCGAGTTTGGGAGTGAGCTGGTATTTATTGGAATACTACTCACTCTCTATTGGGCTGTGAATAAGAAGGAGGCAATCCTTGCAACCTATTTACTCATATTTGCATTCATAGCAAACTACTGGCTAAAGATTGTCATAGCAAGAGAGCGGCCACCAGTTAGCAACTGGTATCCGGGCACTGATGCTCCAAACTATAGTACTCCTAGTGGGCATAGCCAATTTTCTGCATCCCTCTATGGATGGTTCACCACAAGGGTAAGAAAGTGGTGGATGGCTTTAGTAGCAGTAGTACTTACAGGACTAGTTGGTATCTCAAGAATTTACCTTGGTGTACATTTTCTGGGCGACGTCTTACTGGGATGGGGAATTGGTATCATAACAGTGATAGCATTTGTTTATCTAGAGAATCCGATGCGGGAATTCTTCTCGCGTTACAGACAGGAGTATCTCCTGATGGGACTTGTCATCATCGGATTTCTGATGACCTTTATTGCCTTCCTTCTCCCTCAACCGCCAAACGATAATTTTGGAGCGGTCGGAGGATTTACTATAGGACTTGCCTTGGGTCTAATTCTAGAGAACAGATTTGTTGGTTTTTCGGTCGAAGTACCGGAAGGAGGAAGAACGAAACTGGTTCTTCGTGTCATCATAGGATTCATTCTTGTATTTGGAGTGATGCTAGGCTTAGCTCCTATACTTCCGACAGAAGAAATCTGGCTGCGTACCCTAAGATACATACTGGTTGCAGTTACTGGCGTCTTTGTCTGGCCAGCCATTTTTAAGAGCATCAATCTTTAATGAAGGTCAACCTATCCTACGATTCTGAAAATCTTTCTCGCTAGAGTTGCTCGACAGATTCAAGAGGTGGATTATCTATCTACAGAAAGGATGTGAAAAACGTGAAAGAGGGAATCAGTACCCCACTTCTAACGCCTCTATACCCAGGACCTCCGTATCACTATGTTGATGCAAAGGTCTTCCTCGCATTATTCAACCCGACAGAGGAATCAATAAAGTCCTTGCTCCCAGCTCCTTTGCGGCCATCGCAGATGCCGCTAGCTGGACTACTATTCGCTGAACAACCATGCAAAGAGGCAGGGACGTTCATGGAATCAGGAATGCTTGTCCAATGCCTGTTCGATAATCCTGAAACAAAGGAGGAAGAGGTAGGGGTTTATTTTTGCTACAACTATGTAGATACTGATGTGGCTCAAGCAGCAGGCAGGGAGATCTGGGGATATCCTCGAAAACGCGCCGAGATATCGTTAGATTGGAAAAAAGACACACTCATCGCTACAACGAAAAGGAGTGGAACGACCATTCTCAAGGCAACTTGTAGGTTTGATGAGGATGGTGAATGGATCGATAGTGGACCAAATATCAATATCAAGATGATTCCAAGTGTGACAGGAAAGGGATATGATCTAGCAGCAATTACTGCAGCATACCTGAAGTACGATATCAAGAAAGGGCGATCAGGAGAAGTAGAGGTTGAGATACAGAACGGACCTCACGACGATTTCTCCAAGGTCAGTATCGAGAGCAATATGATTGGACTCTACTTCGATTGTGATATTCTTGTTCCACCCGGCAAGATTGTTGGCACTGTGAAGTTGTGATTAGAGATACTCTGATGCTTCAATCGTCTGGAGCTTACGACCGGACTTGCCAACATAACTACGCATGAGTTGTATACAAATCAATGCAAAGATAGGCACTACAAGATAACTATACAGCGGATTTAGAAAAATACCAATCCCCAGAATGGCTCCAATCCCTATAAAACCAATCATATTCGGTATGAGATGTGCCCTTGCCATCGCCCACATGCTTCTGATAGGCATCTGTACAGCTGCACCACGCTGTCTGCTTATGTTTCGTTGAGCCTTGAAGTCACCCCCGGTTGCAGCCGAGTAGGATGCAATTCCACCTGATGCAAGTGTCAGAAAGATACCAGAGATGAACACTGCAGGAATATAGATCCACAGAGAGGGTTGAACAATGATAACAAGAACAGAGGCAATTCCTGTGGCGATCATTGTAAAGGGAACAGCACTGAAGACCTTACCCTTGACATAGTCGACAAGACTTGCAGGAGCTAGCTGCAGATTCATGAGATTCTTGCCCTCATAGACCAACTCGTATCCAGCAAAGTAGACTCCATAGGAAACTGCGAATGGTATCATTGCAGAAATTATGATGAAGGGAGCAAATGACGCCATAGTGCCGCCCGGTGCCAAGAAGATTAGCAGGAACCATAGGACTGTACGCATTGGTCCGACAAGATAATTAGCCAATACACGACCTTCACGTCTGACTGATGCTGTGTTGTACCACATTGATACGCTGGTAGTAGTAGTCATCTTCAGCAATGGAATGTCTGAAGGATTCCAAGATGTGTGAGCAATCTTTACCTCTCTTTTCGAAGACCTCTTGGAACCACTAGCAAGCCATCCACTGTAGTGTGCAGTCTCACTTGCAATTGCATTTACATAAATCAGCATTATCGATACCAAGACGAACAGGAAAGCAAGCAAGATATCGACCGGATTGACGGGAAGACCCACAATGAGCCTGACTGTGACTGCATTCATGGCACCGCCAGGACTAAAATCAGATGAGAGACCGATTTGCTTGGCAAAATCAAGGATGATACTAAAGAACTGAGAGAATCCTGAGTCAGCCGCGTAAAGGGAGTAATAGTAAAACGTGCTAATGACAATTGCTAGAGAGGTCCCCAAGAACCACCCAATTTGCTTTAACCTTCGTCGACCTGCAAGGAATCGAGAGATTGTCAATCCAATGAGTCCTCCAAGAGCAACACCCAAGGTGACATTTCCGAGTAGCATCACTATGAAGACCGGAATGGACAGAAGTGCAAAAGGAACAGGTGATGAGATAGCAAGTCCAATTACGATTGGTATTCCGATGATGAGATAGATCAAGGAATTATAGAACACCACAACTATGGTCTTCTCTAGGAATAGAGTTCTTAGAGAGATTGGCATACACATCAAGTACTCCATCTTCGAGGTGTTTGCCACTGTCGCAACACTGACTGCGATTGATCCCATAAAAGAAATGATCACAAGAAAATTGAATATCGTGGCACCAAAGTCTATACCAGCAATAATGGCTGTCTGAAAGAAGCTCCAGCCAAGGAGCTGCACCATAAAGATGATGCCCCAGAGAACGATCACAGCAAAAATGGCTGCGGCCACATAGCGGAATAAACGTCGGAACGCACTTCTTCGTTCTGACCTCATACCCTTGACATTTCTCACCCGTAAAATGCCGCCAAGATCGTGCTTGATGAGGATTAGGAGGTCTTCTAGCAACTCTATTCACCTAGAAAATCTGCAATCCGTTGCATATCAGGTCCACCAGTGAGGTCGAGGAAGATATCCTCAAGGGACTGTTGTCCCTTTGCCTTTAACCGAAGCTCATCCATCGTGCCTTCTGCAATCATTGATCCCTTGTTGATGATGCCAATACGGTCACATATGCGTTCAGCAATCTCAAGAACATGTGTGCTCATGAGAATCGTATTGCCTCTATCACTGAGGCCAGCGAGAATCTCTTTGATGGTAGCAGCTCCTCGAGGGTCAATTCCAGCTTGCAGCTCGTCAAGAATTAGTATCTTAGGACTGTGAATCAAAGCAGCCACCAGACTGATTTTTCGAGCCATTCCTTTGGAGTAGGTCTCGATAAGATCGTCACTTGCATCCTTAATATCCAAAAGGGTAAGAAGCTCATCGATCTCTTCATCTCGCTCGGAACCCCGAGGCACTCTCCAGATGTCACTCACATAGTTGATGTACTCCCATCCTGTCAATCGCTCTGGCAACACGGGTTCCTCCGGAACATAGCCCATTGACCGTTTTGCCTCCACTATGTGCGTCTGCACATCGAATCCATTGATACGTGCAGTTCCCATAGTTGGTTTGAGTAGACCCAACAGCATTCTCATCGTGGTGGACTTTCCAGACCCATTGGGTCCAAGTAATCCATAGATCTCACCATGATTCACATGAAAAGAGAGTTTATCGACTGCAGTGAATTCGCTAAACTGCTTTGTCAACTCGATTGCTTCAATCATCTGTATCTGTTGGAGCTACTTGTCGAGCCGATTTATGTCTTGGCATAGATGTTCAAGTTTGTCAGGGGGATATCATTATAAGAACTAACAAGAGGTCCCAAATTATGCCACTCGAGAGCTGGAGACTTCTGGATATTGGAGCAATCGATCCCTTAGAAACGCAGACTATCTACGACATGATTGCTCAAGGTATCACAGAAGGTGAATCAGAAAACACTTTGATAATCTGCTGGCCAGCAAAGCCGTTGGTCAGTCTAGGATATTTTCAAGAGATAGAAGCAGACATAGACACGAAATTCTGTCGAGAGAATGGCATCTTCTTTACCAGACGTGTTATCGGTGGTGGCGGTGTTTATCTTGATGACGGGCAGATGTTCTATCAGCTGATTGGTAGAACCGACAGTCCAACAACCCCAAAGAAAATCGATGATTATTATCAAAAGTTCCTACAGGCGCCAGTCCAGGCGTACAGGAACCTAGGTGTTCAGGCGGAGTTCAAGCCTGTAAATGATTTGATTGTGAATGGAAAGAAAATTTCTGGGAACGGAGCTGGTGATGTTGGCGATGCTCGAATTCTCACAGGTAATCTGATATTTGACTTCAACTTTGATATGATGGTTAAAGTCCTGAAGGTGCCAGATGAGAAGTTTAGGGACAAGATATCCCAGAGTCTACGGGAGCGCATGACCACTGTACT
Organism: Candidatus Thorarchaeota archaeon; assembly: GCA_016839275.1. Lineage (GTDB taxonomy): Archaea > Asgardarchaeota > Thorarchaeia > Thorarchaeales > Thorarchaeaceae > SMTZ1-45. The sequence continues at coordinate 1,113 of JAEOUM010000057.1, read as the reverse complement.
ACTAGAAACCGGATCTATGCCAGATAGAACTGAGGTCAAAGAGGACCTAGTCAGACTCTATGAAGAAACTCTGGACATCGATTTGATCCGAGGAAACCTGACAGCTTGGGAGAGAGAGAGGATGGCACAACTCAGACCCAAGTACCAATCTGATGAATGGCTCCATTGGAGAAGGGGCGGTCGACTTACTGATGCAAAGACCGTGAGAATATCCGCAACAACCATTGTTGGAACTGCCAATCACAAGGCACCAGGTGGTCTTATCCGAGCAACAGTGGAGAGAGTTGATGGCAAGATCAACGAGGTCATCATCAGTGGCGACTTCTTCATGTTACCAAACGAAGCAATAGGACAACTTGAACGTAAGATAGTCGGTGCACATGTTGAAGGGCATGAAATCATCAACCGCATCAAAAACGCATACACTGAACTCAGCATTGAGTCCCCAGGAGTGACACCAGAGGACATTGAAACGGTGATTCGATTGGCTATTGGAAAGGATTAATGGCAGTGAATAAATTCATGTTATCAAACGTCTAGGACAAAACCATGCAGATTCGACAATGTCAACCAGGTGACGAGGTCGATATAGCCACTATTCACAACAATGCATTCCGAAACTTGATCAATTCGCTACCAGCAATCTATCAGTATAAGTTAGTCAGTCCTGAGGAAATTATGGATTGGGTAAAGCTAGAATCGAGCGCGATATGGGTCGTAGAGTTGCAGAATCAAGTTGTTGGGTACGCCCAGATTCGTGTTGAAGTTGAGAGAGGCAAACAAAATGTTCCGGTGCTGCAATTCATGCCAGCACGAAGCTGGGATATGAACCAGTCAAACATGGCTGTACTTCCTACCCATCAGAGGAAAGGAGTTGGAACGTTCTTAGTTGAGAATATACTCGAAGAGTATCTTGGCTCTGCAGAATTTGCTACAGCTTTGACATTCAGTGATAATGTAGCTGGGGAAAGATTGTTTCAAAATCTAGGTTTTACAATACATGATGCCTTCTACTACGAACCGTTTTCTGATGAGTACCCATTGACAAATAGTAGCGTATACGCATCTCTTAATTTAGAGTTACTCGAACCCCCAGATAACCTCAACAAAGAG
>JAEOUM010000056.1 GCA_016839275.1 Candidatus Thorarchaeota archaeon | reverse complement strand
GCTTTCGGAAAGGTATATAATTTTATAGCGGTCCAAATAGTGATTTCGCTTTTTACTTCGCTTCTTCTCATTCCAGGTTTAGTACTACTCTTCAATGCAATGACGGTTATCGACATATCTGATCCATTCAATCCCATCTTTCCCCCTGGTTCTATTGAAACGATGATGACTGGTGCTCTTTTGCTATCTGTCGGTTCGTTAATTTTGATTTATCTCTCGGCCAGATTTACTCCAACTCTAGCGATTGTGATAGACACTGATCTATCTGCAATTGATTCCTTGAAGAAATCCTGGACGCTTACACGCGGAAATGTATTGCATGTCATTGGAAGTAGAATTCTTTTCGGTATCGCAGTTGCAGTCTTAGGAGCAGTAGTCAATATTCTTTCTTATTTCCTTGCACCTTATAGCGTGGTAATAGAAAACATCGTGATTACACTGCTATTTGGCGCACTGAACTACATCTTTCCAGTAGTACTCTATCGCGATCTGAGTTCACGTGTAAAGGAATCTTCCTTGGATGCGCTCATGATTTGAAAGGATAATCTTGGAGAATAGCAGCATTCTTCGAGTATCAGAAAAAGTATGATACTGGAGGAGTTTATCCTCCAGTCTAGTTCATTTCAGCTTGTGTTTCTTGACGAAATCTGTAAGAACATCTACAAGATCTGGCTTACCAATCTCTTGTAAATCGTATCTGACTCTTACACTAGGCTTAGAAATCTTAATGACATGCTTCAGATCAATTGGTGTTCCAATTACAACTGCGTCAACATCAGACTTCTCTATTGTCTGTTGAAGTTCTGTCATCTGCTTCTTACCATACCCCATGGCAGGAAGAACATTCTCAAGGTGATAGTATTTCTCGAACGTATCTTTGATACTTCCTACAGCAAAAGGTCGAGGATCAACAATGATAGCTCCTGCTTTTCTTGCAGCAATAAATCCTGCACCATACGGCATCTCTCCATGAGTCACAGTCGGTCCGTCTTCGATTACAATGACTCTCTTTCCACGAATTGATTCCATTTTTTCAATGGTCAAAGGAGATGCAGCGTCAACGATGATTGCATTTTGATTGAAAGCCATGATGTTCTCTCGAACCTCTTCGATATCTTCATAGTCAGCTGTATCAATTTTGTTTATGACTACAACATCAGCCATTCTGAGATTGGTCTCGCCTGGATAATATGAAATCTCGTGACCTGGTCTTAGTGGGTCGGTTATGACAATGAGCAAATCTGGTTTGTAGAAAGCGAAGTCATTATTCCCACCATCCCATGTAATGACATCAGCTTCTTTTTCTGCCTGTTCGAGTATCTTTCCGTAATCCACTCCGGCATAGAGAACTACTCCCATGTTAATCATGGGCTCGTATTCTTCACGCTCTTCAATCGTACACCTGTACTTGTCCATATCCTCTAATGTAGCATATCTTTGTGCAATTTGGGATGTGAGGTCTGGATCGTAGGGCATGGGATGTCTAATATTGACGGGTTTTAGACCTAAATCTATTAGAATCTGGTTGACACGTCTTGAAGTCTGACTCTTTCCACATCCGGTTCTCACAGCGCAGACTGCCACGACAGGCTTTTTGCTTTTTATAGACGTGGTCTTTGGACCCATAAAACGAATGTCAGGACCAAGTTTGTTTACCCATGCTATCTTGTGACCGACCACTTCATGTGGGAGATCAGAGTAAGCTAGGATGCATTGTTCAACATCGAATTGTTTGATTAGTTCTGGCAATTGCTTTTCAGGATAGATCTTGATGCCTTTTGGATAGAGAGGTCCAGCAAGCTCTGGAGGGTACATTCGATCTCCAATTCCGGGGATCTGCTCTGCAGTGAAGGCTACAACTTCATAATCTTCATTGTTCCGGAAGTAAACATTGAAGTTATGGAAGTCACGACCAGCCGCACCCATGATAATGATTTTCTTTTTACTCATTTTAGAGTCCACTTCCAATATATTGGTGGGTTCCTATGAATCCGGCTCAAGGGGTAGGTTAAGAAATTGTTGGTTTAGTCAAGAAAATGAAGCTTGAGCTATTCAAAAGGTCTCAAATGGATTTCCGGATAGTTTTACTAGAATGGATTAATAGTAAGTATGCTTTCGGAAAATCGTAGTGAAAATCTTCCGAATCAACGTTCGGAAAATCGAGCTATGGACGGAAGCAATACAAAGCGTTAAATATGCGGTGCTTTCAGTATGATAGAAATGTGCTCTTTTGAGCCCATTGCCGGATTGATAAGTGGGGTGCATTGTTGAAGCTACTTGAATTGGCTCTGGAGTCAGTGAGGATTCTGAAGGAGGCGGGAGAAGAAGGAATTAAGAGCGATGTTTTAGCTCGGCGGCTGGATACTCCAAAACGAAGAGTGTATGATGTTGTTGCTGTATTAAAGGCTCTGGGTCAAGTAGATACAAGCAGAAAATTCGATGGCACTACAATTGTGTGGATTGATCATTCAAAGGAATTTGTTCCGAAACTATCCTTTGAAGAGCTTAGACTACGCCTTACGCAAGAGAGCGAGGAACGCAAACAATTTCAGGTACAGGTTGCTGAACTCAAGGAACAACTGAGAATAACAAGATCAAAGCTCCGTAGGGATGTACAAGCTGTGGAGATGGCTAACAAGACTGAATTTTTAACCACGCAACTACGTGTTCGTGCCCTCTCGAGTAATGGAATCAAACGCGTTGAGCATTCCGGTATTGAGGTTCTTATTGAAACCCATGAGTCTGGTATGGTTGTAGATCCTTCTGAAATTGAAGTAGATGAGAACGAAGCACTTCTAAAGCACTTACAGCGGATATAGGTGCATCAGATAGCTCTGATTTCTACTAGACTTCCTCTACGTACTTTCTTTAATTGACCTATCTGTTCGCCATCAATCGTGATTTTACCCAAGATATTGACTTGACTATAGGTTCGCATATCTTCCAGATAGATACAGAGTGAGTCTCCAAGTGGAACATAGGCAATATCACCTTTCTTTACGTCATTAGTAGGTTTGGCGTTTCCTTTCGATATGCCCAGTGTAATTTGCATCTCATCACGGACTAGAGCAGCTCTTCCTTCTAGAGGAAGCCTCGACTTAATCTCTTCAACAACAAGCGGGGCATAGATCCGGTTGATGGTTCCATTAATCACAATGTTATCTTCGAAGACAAACTCAAGACGAATGTCTGTATCACTCAAATCTGGCATATGACTTCCTCTGAGTAAGGTCTTAAAATGTTCTACGCTCAATTAATCAGCAAAGGCTTAATTGGTCACATATCTTGCTAGATTTGGAGAGAACAAGACTGCCATCTACGAAACTCGATGTTGCGTTTGTTGTCGATACAACCGGGTCCATGAAAGATGATATTAGCGCAGTTAAGGATAGTCTATATGAAATTGTAAACCACATAACCTCAAGAACAAAGGATCTTGAAATTAGGTTTGGTGTTGTTTCTTATCGGGATCATCCTCCACAGGATCGATCCTATGTGACAAAAGTATTCGATTTCACAGACCGTGTGAAGCGAGTTCAGAAACTCATTGCTGATCTTCAACCATCTGAGGGTGGCGACACTCCTGAGGCAGTTGCAGATGGGCTTTTTGATGCACGTACAAAGCTCTCTTGGGAAAAGGATGCTTACAAAGTTCTACTTCTTGTTGGAGATGCTCCTCCGCATGGAAAGAAGTACAATACTATCGGTGATGATTATTTTGTCGATGGATGTCCCAACGGTTATGACCCAATAGAAGAAGTGCTGCAATTAAGGAAAGATTACGGGACAACGATGTTCATCTTCATCTGTGGCTGCAATCCCCTTGTTGAAGCATCATTCAGACAGATTGCAGATTCAGTTGATGGTGGCAAGTACTATTCCTTGTTAGAAGCACATGAGCTTCCAGAGGCAATACTGCAGATACTTGAAGGGGTCAGTGATCTCATAGAATCTGACCGGAAGGTATTATCATATTATGAGTCCAATGATGGGATCTTCGATATGGGGGAAGCAGCTTCAACTTTGGGTCTTGAGGTTCGAGAACTCAAGACATCACTCTCTCGTCTTCTCGAATTAGGTAGGATTGTTCGTTGGCCAAAGGGAAGACCCCTCTCATCTGAGCAGATTGGAATATCTGTGAAGCTTGGAGAAATTCCAAATAACATTGTGGCTGGAAAGGCTTTCAATTACTCGATGAGAGTCAAGAATCCGAGTGCGGCTGTTGCCGGCATTAGAGTGATTGCATCATTAGTTACATCTGAAGGCGTATCTGAAGTCACAAACGAACGTCATGATATTTCTGCAAGGTCTGATAAAGTGCTTGAGCTTAAGTTTGTTGCAATGACCGATGTCAAAGGCAAGGCGACCTTACGAGTAGAAGTATTCTATGGCTCAAGATCGATCGCAACAGAGATCTATCCAACTAGGATCTATTGAAGGAGGCTGCCTAGTGAATCTAAAAGCCAAACAGGGCAGAAATCAGAAAGGGCTCTGTTTTGTATCAAGTGAAGATTCTGATTTTGAGAAAGGTGTGTATGAAATTATTTTCAATGGAAAATCAGCCCTTGTAGATATACGGAAGTCCGCTCAAATTCCAATGGGGATAATAATTCTCGACAATCGCATTTTTTTCTTTCTTGATTGTGAAGAAAACGCTGATGTGACACTCGCTAAGAATTCATCTGATATTTCCCAATGCTCGGAGCTTGATCTTTTTGTTGCATCTCTAAAGAAAATAGACAGCAAGTCAATCGCCGAAGTTATCTCTAAAAGGATTAGTGACCTTCAGGATGATTTTGAAGGATTGATACTTCAGAAGAACCAGAGAATTGTAGTAGAACGTCTTGGAATACAATTCACTGTGAATTCAATAGGATCAATCAATGATTCATGTGGACCATGTCGAGTTATATGGAATAATTTAGAGAAGATACACCTTACGCCTGTCACTGGAGTTCCAGCATACAACATTATTTGTGTGATTGAGCTTGGTGCTGCTGCACATATAGAAGATGTCATCCAAAACTCCACATCTGGGGACACAACGTCTATTTCCCGTTATCAGGCTACCCTCGCAGTCCTTGACCAGATAATCTCTGATTACCCGGGATATGGAACAAACTCATACTTCTCAGGCTTTGTCTATTCAGATGAAGTAGTGGCGTTTTCAGTGTTTGATTCTCAAACAGGAACTCCAGTTGAGATTTCATCATTATATTCCAAATCCCTACTAGAATCCTTTAGTCAATGGGTTCGCAAGGATATTTCAATTCACAAAAACAAACCTTCCAATCCTGGAGTGGCTTTGTCCGAAGCACTAATCCGGGGATTTGATTTTTCTCAATTACACGAACAGCCAACTGTGATTCTATTTTGTTCGAGTGGTGTCCATTCTCATGGCCCTAATCCTGTTAAGATCGTGAAGAAAAGTCAGGAGAGTCATAAGATTCCAATTATCTGCGTATGCATCGGGGCTGGTTCAAACAAGGCAGTTCTAGAAGAAATAGCTAGTATTACAGAGGGAATGGTAGTTGAAATCAACTCAATGAGTGATGTGTCTAAGATTAATGATATAATTAAGCAGTATTTTGAGAACAGGGGCTGACTTTGATGACTGATGATTTACCAACACACCTACAGGCACTGTATAACAGTGGAGAAGTCACGGGGTTCATTTCTGCAAGAATGCCATCCGGAAAACTCACAACAGGATGGATGGAGCATGGTCTTCTTCAGAAAGCCCTCACCGGAAGACTGCAGGATAAGAAGAATCAGGAACAGCTCATTATACCTGCAGATCGTTTTGCTCGCTTAACAAGAGACCTCAAAGGAACAACTAACTCATTCTTTGGGCTATTAATTCTAGGTCGTAGAGGTCTCAAAAAACCAAAATTCTATGTACTTGTTTACCATGCTCCTGATGATAGTTCCGAGTCGATGACGACAGTGGCTTTCTGGACAAAGAGCCTGAATCCTACAGAGATTGTTCCTTCTATTGCTCGTCATACACTTGGTCAAAACCTACCTACAAAAAAGATTGATCCGGATTTAGATTACATCGAACAGCTGCAGACTGACATTTCAATAGGTCTGGTTCAAGATCTATTATCTCTTCGAGTGAGGAAAGGAAAACAAAACATCTCGAATTGGATTCACGATGCCATAAAAAATGTTGATTCATATGAGGAAGTTATTGCTCATGCTGGAAAACTAGAGCGTCTTTCAAGAGGAGCTCTCTTGTTCTCAAGGTGGATCACAACCTTGGAGCTTTTCAAAGAGAATGAAGAAAACATTGCGGCAATTCTCATGAAGTATGAGGATAGAATGGAATCGTGTTTCTGGGATGGTCCACGACAATTGGCTACATTCGCTACCGTAAATGGGACTGACATCGAGAAGGTGGTGGATCGATATATCTCCTCCATGTGGGCTGGTTCAGAGGATTTAGATGTGCAGAGATTGCGAACACCTAAAGTTGTTATTGGAGAAATGAAGAAATCAGAGTCTACTAGAAAGGAAATAAAAATCGAATCGCCCTCTACAAAGACTAGTGTTTCTCTGGGAGAAATCCAAGAAAGAATAGTAGTTCTAGAACAGAAAATTCATGCTCTTGATAGTTTTTCCAAAGATCAACCCGTCAGTTTTGACCAGTCAATTTCAATCGTGCAAACGCGACTAGTTGACATTATTGACCGCTTGGAATCTTTGACAGAACGGCTAAATGAGCTAGAATTGAAACTAAAGAGTGTAGGCAAGACTGCTAGGTGATAGCATAATGACTCGACGATCTCATGATGAAATTGATGAATTGAAGAGCATTGAAAATGGTATACAAATACTTGAAAATCTATCTGACAGACTTGGGGCATTAGAAGGAAAGATAGAAGAATTAGCGATTTCAAAACCCCTGAAATCATCTTCGGGTGCTGAGAATATCCAGGAAATTGTTTCAAAGATTTCTACTCTTCGAAACCTAATTGACAAGATAGAAGTGGAAATGGAGCAACTGGATTCAAGGATCAATGATATTGAATCCTTACGGTTCAAGCATCGTTCTGAGTTGTAGAACCTGATGGTACTAAGTCATCAATCACATCAAGTATGTGTCCGATGAAAAGTTGCGAGGAGAAATTCTCTAAGGGCAAAATCTTCGCATTTATACCTTTGAGAACCCGTAGTGCACTTCGGAGATTAGTATTCTTCTCCATAACCATGAACTCAATCTGGTATCTTTCTCGTTCTTTAATTGCTTGAATGAACGGAAGATGATCTTCGTCATACTTTCCTACGCCTCCTGAGAAGATGAGTAAGAGTGTCGGTCTCGAGGTACCAAAATCCTCTAGATATTCCGCAATAGAGCGATATGCTCCTGCCATATTTTCATGACCACCTGTTTCATTCACAGTATCAAGAATGGAGTAGATGAGAGAAACTAAGACCTCCTCTGATTGCAAATCTCCAAGAAACTCCATGTAGGATCGAATTTCATCTCCATGCTGGACAGAGAATTTCTCGGGCGTATCAGCAAAAGTAACAAGACCCAATCTGCCATCAGTCTGGTTATGACGAAGGGTATTCAAGACCAAGAGTGAAGCCAATGCTGCAATCTCTGAGCGTGTGGCATTTGGCCTAAGACCTTCGAGAAACAACTTGACTTCCGGTATGTTACTAGATAGTGATTCAAGTTCCCGGACTGCAGAATGCAAAGTCTTCAGCGATATATTTCGTTTACTCATATCCCTGCCCTTAGAGATACATAATACAATATTCAATTCTCTGAAAGATTGACTTGGCATTAGGAATACATTTTCCTCCGGCACCACTCCTATTTGCTCTGCGCTTAGCTGTGGTTCAGTTTGTGTGATGTTTAAATTCAAAGGAATCTTCTTTGACCCTAAGAATAATTTTGAGTTACTTCCAACAAGTTTTCCTTTGATACTATCCAAGATCTTCTTTTTGTTTAGATGGATATATGAGAATAGTTCTGAATTTGTCATGGACCTATCAGAGCCATATGACATCACAATCTTGCGAATCTTGGAAATATCCCCATCGAATCGTACAATATTGACAACTGAAGAATTGCTGAAACCATATATTTCCGCGTCAATTTCCGATATTACAATTGACTTCTCTGTACACCTAACATGTTCTCTTACAGAACCTGCGCACCATCTTCCTGTTCGAGTTCCCAGGGCAAGGACATAATCTTCTCCTGATACGCCAATTGTTTCCATATCTGAAGGGCACATCAGGAATATTCCTGGTTCTGTCTTGGCAATCTCAACTCCAAAGTGAAGCGCAGCCATGATTTCTTTGGGATTCTCAACCTGTAGACATGAGAGTAATGCATTATCATACCGCACAAGGTGTGCAGGCGAACCATATATCGGGCCGTCAAGTTTGGCATTTGCACGAACTAGGGTTTGAAGTACTATGCTGTCTCTCTTTGAAACGCTCTCAGTAAATGCCTTCTTCCAACCTGAAACCATTAATGCGCCATTCTTCTCAAGAATGAGTGAGATGCTTGTCGCCTTTTCACCAGTAGGTTCACTTACAGTAATAATTGCACTGTCAAGATCAACTTGTCCTCCCTCATCATTAACCATATGATCGACAGATAGCACTCTCAAAATTTTCTTGGCATCCAGTAATTGCAGAATTCTGACAAGTTCATTCATTGCTGTCTTTCCGAGAGTTTCTTCGGCCATGACTGATGATTTATTCTCTGAATAAACAACGAACGGAGGCCGTGGAGGTAGGAGCCTCAATAGATTCCCTCCAAGGATTCTTTGAATTTCCTCTTCTTTGGCTGCTAGGTTTCTACTAAGTAGGTAACTGATTAACTCTGACAGACTATCTCCTAATTGTGTTTCTGGATATGCTGAAGCAAACATAAGTCGCTTAGACCACAGCGCATCGCTCTGCTCTTTTTTCAGATACCTGATAATTGTTGAAAGGGAGGAAATTGATGCTCCTGCAGTAAGAACCCGGCTCTCTGGAATATCTAGAAGTCGAGTAATGTCCCTTCCCCAATCTTTCTGTCTTCTTGCCTTTAGTATTAATTTGGGCGACTTCAGATTGGCTTCTTTCAATAGAACTAGCCATTCAACAAGTGAATCTAGACAATCTGGAGAGTTGAGTTCAATGAAAACAGGTCTCTCAGATTTAATGTGTGCCAGCAAATCAGTACGATTGGATCCCCTAAGTGATTGGGACAAGTCTGCCGCTCGAAGGATACATCCCCAGCCTGAGGGTGTTCTACGATCTAGACGCATGTCTTGTAGCTGATAGAACCTGGGACTAGTTGGCGGAGTTGTCGACCAAAGATGAACCGAATCTGTGTTTGCCTTCTGTTGCGCTGTTGGTAGCTTTGTGCCACCCAATTCGATTAATGGCTTTACAACAAGTAGATCCACTAACCAACTCGATTTAGAAAGCTCTGATGCTCCTTGTGTAAAGTCACTAATGAGTCGCGGCTTTTTTAGATAGTCGTACGCTCTTCTAGGGAGGAATTTAAAGGCTCCAGGATATTGAGCTGCAAAATCATGAAGTTGATTCTCAACCATGTTGAAATACGAAAATGCTCTATCTGGGTCAAATTTTCTTATGTATGTTCCTGCACGAACGATACCGAGTTGAATTGATGCATCTATGACAAAGAAGCGACGAATTTCGTTTACTTCAATGTCTTCAACAACAATCATGATAACAACCTCGGTGGCTACAAATTTCTTTGCAGGAGATGATATATGCATAGTGCCGATAGTAATCTAAATGAGTTTCCACTCAATAACGCAATACTTAATCACATAATTTCCCTCTAGAAGCTTGGAGGACTAAACCACACATGCTCATTGTACGAGCAATAGAAGATCAGCCTTCAAGAGGTATCATGAAGGGTGATGAATTTCGACTCTACATCGTTGATGCACATCACCACATGGGCAAAGAGAAAAGTCATAGGAATACTCCTGCCGGTGCTTACGAGTTCTATGCTCAATTATGGTTTGAGATGCAGAAACTTGCAAAGAATCTTAGAGAGGATGATGAACTTCTCTTCGAACCTATAGGCATTGAGCCAAGTGACCTAGCGAACAGGTGTTTTATTAGTCATAAAAGTTGGGAGCGCTTGAACCACGGCTGGCTAATTGATAGAACTATTGTCTTCCCCTATACTGATGACTATTCAAAACCTGAAACAAGCAAGGATCCATCATTCAAAGTATCAAATGACAAGATTGCAGGTTGGACAACACGAGCACCTCACTCGATACGGTTGATTGGGTTTGCACGCGTGGATCCGATGGATGGTATGAGACAGAAGGATCTAGCTGTGAAAGAACTTGAGCGCAGCGTTCAGGTTCTTGGATTGCGTGGTCTAAAGTTGCACCCACTTGCGCAGCTTTTTCTTGATTCCATAGAAGGAGAATTAACTAGAAGCATAGTCAAGCGTGCTGGTGAATTAAGCATACCAATCATTTTCGATACGAGGAACATTAGCACTGTTATGCGTATCAAATCTCTCGTAGAATCTATTAGGAATGATCCTGAATGTGGAACTGCAATTAAAGGGCTACGGGTAATACTTGCACATTGCGGAATGTCTCCTGGCGATCCTCGGCTCTTTGATGCATTACGGGATCCTGTTATTTATGCGGAAACTTCTACTCTGCATGATCTGGATGTTCCTGTCCTTTTTGAATCTGCAATTGATAGGCTAGGTCGGATTAACAATCCCTGGTCCGAAAAAATTCTCTTCGGAACAGATTTCAGCTTCTTATCTGTCCAAGCTGTTGAAATTATTCTCTACCTCCTCTCAAGGAAGTTCACTGGAACATTAGCAGATGTACAACGAATACTTGGCGGGAATGCGTTGATGCTTGCCCAGAAGCCATTTGCTACCGAGATAGGGAAATCTACTAGTCCCATTGTATATGATTGTTTGGACCAAGAAAGAACAAATCAAGTTCAATTAGAAAACTCATTGTTAACTCTCATTACTCAAGAAAACTGGGACCTCTGTTCACTAGATTTGATGCTACCCCCAGCAGGAACATGGCCTGAACCACTAACTCTACTAAAAGGTGGTTTTAATGGGATCTATCTGGACTCCTATGTAATGACCTTTAATGCAAAGAATGATGACCGAGAGTTACACCTATGGATGAGAAGAGGGCCAAATGACCTGCTCAGTTGCTCCCTCCTCAGCACATCGGGTATGATAAGACTTGAATCAATTCAAAACGCATCCCAACGTACGAATTCTGTTTTGATGCGGTCTTTGAGAGATCATACAGTCATATTAAGAACATGTAAGGATTTACATGAAAAAGTATTATCAAATTTCCAATAGCATGAACCTCATATTCTTTATAACAAGACATACAATTTGAATACACACTGTGACCAGAGGAGGCAATAGTCATCACCAAGAAACTTGACCTAGAAATTGTTGATGGTGGAGACCTAAGAGGCTTTGCGAATCTCCACCCCAAGACAGCAGACTCTCTAGATGCAGATATTGGTTCTATCGTCATTTTTGAGGACCCACAGAGTAGTTTCTGGGGGGCAACAGAGATACGTAAAAGCAATGACATATCGGAAAACAAGATAGTGGTGGACACTCTTGTTCTTGAAGCGTCATTATTAATGGAAGGAGACCTTGTCGAAGTTACACTCTATGATCAAGATATGGTTGCTTTGGAGTATGTCGAGTTCGGATTGAAACCTCTCACAGAGGATGCAAATACTGAGGATCTTGTGTCTAGAGCAGCTGAGAAGGTTCATTCACTTGAAAATATCATCGGAGGTCGACTTGTCTATCCTGGAATGTCATTCAATTGGCCTGAGCTTGATGTCAAGGTCGAGATACTCAATACAAAACCAGCTCTTTCAGGAAAGAGCTTTGCAAAGCTTGCATTTGAAGCCCTTCGAGAACGAACCGGTTACGAATTCAAAACAGTGGGGATTGCCACGCCTTTCAATGCAGTTTTGTGTGTTGACACAAGTGGTTCGATGAAAACAACAGATGTCCCAGTTCAAGATATCGCGCATGCAAGAGAGGGCTTGAAGGATCTAGCAGGCGATAGTCCTGAAGTTCAAGCATTTTTGAATCGATTCGAAGAAGGAAAGAATGTGAGTCGCGCTGAGGCAGCAGCCATGGCTGTGCTTCTATATCTTGCAGAAAAAGTTGGACGTGGTTATGGCGAGAAGGTCGGTGTCATTACCTTTGAGAAAGATATCAGCGAAATGACATTTCTTAATTCTGAAACTGGAGAAGTCCAGCCCTTTGTGGAATGTACTGGTCGAGAGAAAGCTTTGGGTCTTCAAATTATCAGCACGCATGTAGTAGACAAGGTTGAGGAGGGTGGGACTCTAACAGATATGGGTTCAGCTCTCGCAAAAGCGAGCGATATAATGGAGGAATTTGGTGATCCTGAAAAACCCACTATGCTCATCATGCTTACTGATGGAATGACAACATCTGGTCCTCCACCATTGAAGATACTCAAAGAACGATTTCCTGATAGATCGCGGTTGGTAATATACAGTATTGGTCTAGGAGAACGGAGCGAGATTGATGAGGAGTTGATGCTAGCTATAGCGCAGTATGGAAATGGCACCTATCGTCATGTCGACAATATGAGAGACCTACTTGAATGGTATGGAAAACTCGCAGGTGAGTTTGCAGTCGTAATCCGAGGCTCCGAGTAAATTATAATCAACGAGGTTCTAATGCTTGTGCAAGACCCTCAAGGGTTTCCATGTCCATCTCTTTGATTTGCTCTTCTGGAATTCCTTCTAGCATTACTTCAGGAATTGTTACTAGGAGTGCTGCTTTCTCCTTACCATATTTCTTTTCGAATTCTGAAAACCGTGGATCTTCTTCTACCGTTGGTTCTGGTTCTTCTTCCACCACTTCGTCCACTTTTGCATCACTTGTTGATGCAAGTAATGCTTCTAGCTCTTCGACGCTAAGTGAACCCAATGTTTCATCTGAAACTGACTCTCTAACCTCAGCTGGTAGTTTTCTAATAAGTTCTTCACGGGATGGTTCTTTTGTCTTCTTCTTTACCTTTGTTACCTTACGAACCTTTACAGTTTTTTTCTTCTTCTTTTCTGCTGGGGGTAATGACACTTTTAGCTTAGACACTAATTCTCTTGCAGACTTGGGTGTCAAACGCTTGAGATCTTCTGGGGGAAGAGTAGCAATAATCTCCTCTGGAAGTTCACTTAAAATCGTTTCAATATCTTCAGAGAGCCCTGCCACTTCGGGTTTGATCCCCCTATCTTCAGCAAGGAGGATGGGTGCCCCCTCTAATTCCTCAACTAATAGTGAATCATCAACTTCAATGTCGAAATTCATCGCTCGCCATTTCATGAATCTGTTTATGGCCTCTGGTCTCATCTTAATCGAAATGAGTAGCTTGTTAATATCCTCATCTATCATGTCTGCGAAGTCATTCATAATTTTATCAAGGGAATCTTGTGGGATACGAGCCCATATTGGCCCATTCAGTATCTTAGAAAGTCCTGCAGCACAGTGTGATCGTACCCATGTATTTGAATCCTTGAGTCCTTTAAAGAGAGTTGGAATTGTACGCGGTTGATGATAGAAAGCCAATGCTTGTGCTGCAGCAATTCTCACATTGGCAACATCATCATCCATCACCTTGGTGATTTCGTTGACTATTGTCGGATCTGCTGCATCGACAGCAGCAATCAGAGCCCGTTCTCTGACTATATCGGATGAATCTGTGAAAGCACGGATGAGTGCCTTCATCTCTTTCGAATCTGTTCGAGCAAGTTGGCCGACTTCATCTGTGTCGAATTCCAGCAATAGCCTCCTGGTATCGGGCAATAATTCTCCTCCATGGACTATGAGTTCAATTCATTCCAGTCGCTAGATATTATCTAGCTTCCTAGTTGACCCTTAGTCGGTTGATTATAGCTGCCTGCTTATATCAGTTCGCACTACATATTTACAATTCTCGGATGTCCACTATTTTATTAGGACCAAATCAATTTT
>JAEOUM010000055.1 GCA_016839275.1 Candidatus Thorarchaeota archaeon | reverse complement strand
GCATGGTCTTAGGATTCTCAATAACACCGCTGCTCAAGAAATTCTTGGAGGGGATAGTCCATCCAGTGTGATTGTGAAGAATAGGGAGACCGAAGAGGTTTCAAATCTTCCTGCAGACTTCGTTGTCGTGGCAACAGGAGTGCGACCTGTGACTGATTTGGCACAAAAGATTGGAGCTGAGATTGGACCCAGCCATGGCATCAAAACAGATGATAGGATGATGACAAATCTGAAAGATGTATATGCTGTTGGTGATTGTGCCGAGAATTTTGAGTTTATTACTAGAACTCCTATGGCAGGTGGATTGGGAACTGTAGCTGTTCGCCAAGCTCGTGTCGCAGGAATCAATGCTGCTGGAGGCGATGTTCGGTTTCCTGGCATTGTAGGAGCGAAGGTCACAAAGTTGTTCGGACTTGAAATTGCTAGTACTGGACTCACTGAAGAGATGGCTAGTCGTCTAGAAGTGCCAGTTGTAAAAGGATCCATTAAGGGAAGTACAAAGCCTCCTTATTACACCGGAGGGCAGGACTTGAAATTGAAGACCTTCTTCAATAAAGATTCAGGCAAACTAGTTGGAGGCCAACTAGTAGGACTTGAAGATGCTGCGATGAGATTGAATGTATTAACCCTAGGAATCCAACAAGACATAGATGCAGAGCAGCTCTTTGATTTTGAGAATTGCTATGCTCCTGCTGTTTGTGATACTTGGGATCCATTGGTGCAATCTGCTGATGCTGCTCAAAAACGACTGAAACGGTAATCTCTACAAGCGTTAACCATCTCTGATGATTTTGATGTTACTAAGCGCAAACTGAAAGGAGCTTACCTGAATTGGTGAGCTAGCTACCAAGATGATTCTATCAAGACCAGTACCTATCTTTACGTGGTCATAGACAGCTTTGACAATTTCCTCTGCGACTTCCCAGCTAGGCACCCTAGAGACCTCAAGACCTAAAGTAAAGAATCCAACGCTTGATACATTTGCCTGTTCCGCTTCTTTTAGTGCATCTCTCACAGCCTGGTAGACGATTTTTCGACGATTTGGGTTCTGTATAGATACATCTGGCCAATGACGTATTTTCTCAGCGTTCGCTGCTTCTCTAATAGAAATCTCAAATCCTTCATTCCCACTGATACTACCCTTAATACTTTGACTTGATATACCAACTGGCAAACTCTGAGCTTTAACCACTAGACCAATATCTGAATCATCGCATGGTCCAAGTTGTACTGAGACTTCAATACCTCTAAGATCGTGATGTTCCAAAGACATTACTCCTGCACATCGTCGAATGCCTGATCAAAGCAATCGCAAGTGTACTTGTTAAGTCCAACTAGTGTTATTTCCTTTACTGACCTCGGCTCTTTTGTATAGTGTATTATTCCTGTAGCGATGGCTTTCGCAGATTCTTGTTCAGATAGTCCACCTACACCCGCACCAATTGCTGGAAATGCTATCGTTCTCAGATTATTATCAGATGCGATATTCAAAGCATTCTGCACAGATGATGCAACTTTCCAGTAAGTTGCCCTCCCTCCGGGTGGCATGCCCGCGCAATGAATGACATAATGTGCGGACAACTTACCTGCAGTCGTCATCACTGCTTCACCTGGTCTGATAGGACCTAAAGACATGGCTTCGCGCTCTATCTCCTCTCCCCCTTTACTCTTTATTGCTCCAGCGACGCCTGAACCCATCCAAAGGTCGGAGTTAGCGGCATTAACAATTACATCAACAGCCAGTTCAGTGATGTCACCAATATAGGTCTTAATCACGACATCACTAATATTTCGCTCCAAATTCCTCTCTCCTTTTTGGAATTCATTATCTATTGTCATCATTTTCGTAAAAGTTTGTCGTCCCACAACTTTTTGAGAGCTGCACATATTGAAGTGATGGCGAGAACTCTGAATGATATAACTGCTGAAGAGATGAGGTCCCTCATTGAACGCTATGGTGAGCCTCGTAGGCTTCATTTCAAGACTGACTTCAAGAAATTTGAGTGCGAATTAGTTCGTAAGAGTCGAGCAAAAGGTCGTCTCCATGATGTCACATGCTTCATCAGAAATTCAGATAGTCACTATGTTGTCATTCAGAAGCATCAATATGCCAACACAGGAATTTTTAGAGCTCCTTCCGGAGGTGCAGCTAGTGGCGAATCTATTGAGGAAGCTGCGGCTCGTGAAATGCGTGAGGAAACCGGTCTTGACATTCGTCTAATGAGATTAGTTCTTGTTCTTGATCTTGATGTAGTGTGCCTAGAGGAAACAATTCCATGGCAATCACTTGTTTTCCTAGCAGAGCCAATAGGTGGTGAAATGAAACCTATTGATACTCATGAAATATATGGCGTCGCAATTATGTCACGAGAGGAACTCCTAGGGGATATAGATCGGCTCATGACACAATCTGGATGGGGCGGATTTTCGTATCGCGCGTTCCTTACGAGAGAATTCTTCAAGACTCTTGATGAATTAAATATCTGACCCAGTGTTACTCGATTTCTTAAGATGCTTAGGCAATAAATTATGAAGAGCAGAAGTAATCGGGCAGGTTGAGTTTTCCTAACGAATTCATAACAATAAATTATTCAATTTCCTAACCCCACGATCCTGCCACTCATTTCTGCTCTTTCTTTCTCTTTACTTAAACAATTATTGAATCTTAATAACAATAAAAAAAGGCTCACTTTATCCGCAATGTATATTAGCACCAATGTAAGGGTGAAGTTAAGTTGGTAGAAGGTTCCGAAAGGCTTAAACACCTACAGGTGTCTACCGCTTCTATCCAATCCGTTCCAACTTATTCAGTCGCAACTGAATGAAATTTCCAAGGAAATTCCGGAGGAAGCTAAGTGGAAAGAAATCAACTACTTGCAATCGTTGTGATTGTAGTTGTGATTGCGGGTGCAGGAGTCGCCTTTATCTTCATGCAGCAGCCAACAAGGCCGCCAGAGAATACTCTGATATGGGAGACAATTGGCAACCCCGATTATATGGACCCACATGTCAACTACGAGAACTTCGGTTCAACTATACACTATAATATATATGAGACGCTGTATACCTATCCGTGGAACAGCGCTGTAACCGATCCATCGGTTCCACTACTGGCTGCTTCAGCACCAGTAATGTCAGCTGATGGTAGAAACTACACAATTACGCTAAGACAGGGTATCACCTTCCATGATGGTACACCATTCAACGCTAGTTGTGTCAAATGGAACTTTGAGCGTGCAATAAAGATCTTCTACCTAGACGGTCCCGCCTGGATGGTGGTAGAGCCCCTCGTTGGTGGCGGTGCCCTTGAGGCTGTCGCCTATGACGAAGGTCCATCATCAGCAGCCTATGAAACAGCTTTTAACAACTGGACTGCAAACTCAAACGCTATCATCGTATTGAGTGATTACCAAATCAGGTTCCGTCTTACTGATCCATACCCACCATTCATTGCAGCTATAACCTATGAGGTTGGTGCAATGATCAGCCCCACCTTCGCAATTGCTCATGCAACTGATGCGGCTGATGCTACCTGGGACAACTATGGTGTTGCATTTGGTGAGTTTGAGAACTACATGGCCACCCACACCTGTGGAACTGGACCATACATGCTCACAAACTGGGTACCTGATCAGTACATTGAGATGGATCTCTACGCAGACTACTGGAGAACCTCAACCAGCACTGGTGCCGGTTCACTAGAGAAGATCTTCATTAGGACTAACGAAGACGTAAACGGCAGGTCGTTGAACCTGAGAACAGGTACAGTCGATACAGTTTACTGGCCAACTACAAATGCTTTGGACATTTGGAATACAACCACAGGTATTGCTGCGAATGGCTACTCAACCGATTCTAACATTTATGTTTCAAGCGGTGGAGCAAGCTACACAGTGAT
>JAEOUM010000054.1 GCA_016839275.1 Candidatus Thorarchaeota archaeon | reverse complement strand
ATTGGAGGGCCAAGTGGCTGCGTCACAATCAGTGCTTTTGGGAAAGAGAGCTGCATCCTGACAGGATACTGCAACTGGCCAAAGATACTAGAGATCACCCTCAACAACGGTGTCGATCCGCGAACAGGAAAGAAAGTTGGAATCGAGACCGGAACTGTCACCGAGTTTACGTCATTTGAAGAATTATTCACTGCATACAAGAAACAACTACGGTACTTTATCGATGTCAAAATCAAGGGCAACAACATTATCGAACGGCTATACGCAGAGCACATGCCTGCCCCTTTTATGTCTCTTCTATTTGACGATTGCATTACGAAGGGGAGAGATTACCATGATGGCGGCCCTCGTTACAATTCTACCTACATTCAGGGTGTTGGGATGGGGACGATCACAGATTCTCTCTCTGCAATCAAGTATCATGTCTTCGATAAACAGAGGTACAGCATGGCAGAGTTGCTTAAAGCAATGAGAACTAATTTTGAACAAGATGATGTTATGAGAATGACTCTGTTGAACAAGACACCCAAGTATGGAAACGATGATGACTTTGCAGATGATATAGCGAAGTCAGTCTTTCAGGCTTATTTTGAGTCAATTGATGGTCGTCCAAATACAAAGGGTGGTGAGTATCGGGTCAATCTTCTTCCAACGACTGTACATATCTACTTTGGGCAGGTGACAGGTGCAACACCTGATGGCAGAAAAGCCGGTAATCCTCTCTCTGATGGTATCTCCCCCAGTCATGGAGCTGACAAGAATGGTCCTACGGCTGTAATTAAGTCCGTATCCAAGGTTGATCATTCGAAAACTGGTGGGACCCTTCTGAATCAGAAGTTTATGCCTGACGTGCTCGCAGACGAAGAAGGTCGTCGAAAGCTAGCAGATCTAGTCCGCACATACTTCGAATTAGGTGGTCACCATATCCAGTTCAATGTCATAAAAGCTGAAACCTTGCGAGACGCTCAGGTTCATCCAGAAAACTATCAGAATCTCATTGTTAGGGTTGCTGGATACTCGGACTATTTTGTGAACATAGGCAAGGACTTGCAGAACGAGATTTTAGCAAGGACTGAGCAGAATCGATTGTAATTTTTCTCCTCATTAGCCAGAGTTGATACTTGGTCAGTAGGCAAGTTTTAAAAACAATCCCCCCTTGGCGGGCTCCGTTGTAGTACGAATAGCCTAGGTTATCGGCCATTCGATACGGATATTATTGTGGTGTTAAAATTGGCACACAGAAAGAAAGAAGCACCAAGGCGTGGCAGTCTAGCATACTTGCCACGAGGTAAGGCTTCTAAATTCGTGCCCCGTATCAAGAACTGGCCTGAGTATAACGACTCGGCTGCAAAACTACTTGGTTTCATCGGATATAAGGCTGGTATGACCCATGCGGTTGTGACAATAAACAATCCTGACAGCCCGTTTAACGGACAGGAAACTGTCATGCCGGTCACAGTGATTGATACACCTCCGATTAGGCCATTTTCAATTCGCGGTTATGAAACCACTCCTTATGGTCTCAAGCTTGTAATGGAAGTTCTTGCTAGCAATTTGTCAGAAGACCTTCGAAAGACAATGCCACTGCCAAAGGACTATGACCATGATGCCAAGTTGCAAGAGTTTGAGTCAAAGCTCGACTCGTTTGCCGAGATTCGTATGTTAATCCATACTCAGCCACGACTTGCGGGACTATCGAAGAAGAAGCCTGATGTAGTAGAATATAAAATAGGTACAGGCGGGGATCTCAAAACAGCCTTTGAGTATGCCAAGAGTATTCTTGGTACTGATCTCCGTGTAGCAGACATCCTTGATGAGGGAATCCTTGTTGATACGATTGCTGTGACCAAGGGTCATGGCTTTCAGGGTCCAGTCCGCC
The DNA here is from genome assembly GCA_016839275.1 of Candidatus Thorarchaeota archaeon. GTDB lineage: Archaea > Asgardarchaeota > Thorarchaeia > Thorarchaeales > Thorarchaeaceae > SMTZ1-45. The sequence continues at coordinate 21,582 of JAEOUM010000054.1, read as the reverse complement.
GTTGGGGAGTTAGAATTCTCCAACACAAATCAAGAAAGACAAAACGTGGAGTTGGTTGTATTGGCCCTTGGACTCCATCTAGTATCAGATACACTGTTCCTAGACCTGGTCAGACTGGCTTCCATACTCGGACAAGTTACAATAACAAGATTCTCAAGATGGGTGAACGTGGAGAGGAAATCACCCCCTCTGGCGGATTTGTGAACTACGGCGTGATTCGCGGTGACTACATAATGCTCCATGGGTCAGTTCCTGGTGCAAATAAACGACCAGTACGACTCAGACTTGCCATACGACCTAAGATGGGTCAGAAAGAGGGCCCGATGCAGGTGAGCTATGTCAGCACTTCATCAAAGCAGTAGGAGGATGATATCTATGGCAAACATAAAGACTTACACATTAACTGGAAAACCCAGTAAAGAAACCATCGAGCTACCTCCCCATTTTGACACTCCCTATCGTCCAGATGTAATCAAGAGGGCGGTACTTGCTCTTCAGTCGCGCAGATTTCAACCACATGGTGTTGATGAACTGGCAGGCAAGCGTAACACAGCTAAGAGCTGGCAGACTGGCCATGGCAAATCTAGGATGCCAAGAATCAAGGGTAGTGGAACGGGTGCAGCCAATAAAGCTGGTTTTGCTCCCGGTACTGTAGGTGGTCGAGTGGCACACCCTCCTGAAGCACGAAAAGTGCTCATTGAGCGAGTGAATGTCAAAGAGAATCGACTGGCTATACGTTCAGCAATTGCAGCTACTTCAAATCCCCAATTCGTCAAGAAAAGAGGTCACAAGATAGACAAAGTACCCATAATCCCACTCGTTGTAAGTAGCAAGCTCGAATCAATTGCTACGACCAAGGAGGCTTATGAAACATTGACCGCTTTAGGACTCGGAGATGATCTTGAGAGAGCTAGCAATGGTCGTAACGTCAGAGCTGGCAAGGGAAAGATGCGCGGTAGAAAGATGAAAACGCCCAAATCGTTACTGATTGTTGTCGGTGCTGACTCTGGAATTGGCGCAGCGGCGAGGAATCTCCCCGGAGTGGACATTGCTGAAGTCCATGGTCTGAATGCGGAACTATTAGCTCCTGGAACACATGCTGGTCGCCTAGTGGTCTGGACAACATCAGCCATTGACAGGCTTGGAAAGGAGAATCTGTTCTTCTGAGGTGAAATATCATGAGAGATCCTAATGAAGTGATTATCCGACCAGTAGTGACAGAGGCAAGCCTTGAGGCTGTTGATCAGGAGAACAAGCTCATCTTCTTTGTAGAACGCAAGGCAAACAAGAACACAATTCGGTGGGCTGTGGAATCCCTCTATGATGTCGTAGTAGAGAAAGTAAACACACTCATAATGCCTGATGGAAAAAAGAAGGCATTTGTGAAGTTGGCACCAGAGTATAGTGCCGCAGAGGTTGCGACCAACCTCGGGATATTCTAAGGGGGCTTGTGAATGGGTAGACGTATACTTGTACAGCGAAAAGGTAGAGGCACTACTCAATGGAGGTCTCCGAGCCACAAGAAGATTGCACCAGCTCGGCATCCTAAATGGGCACCTGATAAGACCTATGTGGGAACAATTGTAAACCTCCACCACGAGGCAGGAAGAGGAGCTCCTCTTGCCGCAGTGAGATATGAGGGTGAGAACAAGCTTCACTATATTGTGGCACCAGAGGGAGCACAGGTTGGCCAGATAATAGAATGCGGCGAGAATGCGCGTCTAGAAAATGGTAATACTCTGATGCTTGAGTACATTCCTGAAGGCACACCAGTGTATAACATCGAAGGCAGTCCTGGTGATGGTGGCAAGTATGTCAAGGCATCAGGTCTGACTGCGACGATTGTATCAATTGACAAATCAAAGGCTATCGTTCGACTTCCGAGCGGGGCTCAGAAATCCTTTAGTCCACGATGCAGGGCAACGATTGGTATCGTTGCTGGAGGCGGTCGTTCCGAAAAGCCATTCTTGAAAGCAGGGACGGTCTGGCATGCCACTCGTGGAAAGGCACGAAAATGGCCTGTGGTTCGTGGTGCTGCAATGAATGCAGTATCCCATCCTCACGGTGGTGGTTCCCACCAGTCTCCTGGTAGACCTTCCACAGTCAGTAGACATGCACCTCCTGGTCGTAAGGTGGGCAACATCGCAGCTAGAAGAACTGGTCGCAAGACTAAGTAAGAATAGATAGAGAAGAGGCAACTCTTCTCTTCGCTCTTTATTTTATTCTCAATATATTATCGTATGCGAGTATTACAAGGATAATTATCCCCATACTTCACCGCTATCACAGAGGACTCGATATGCGGCTCATAGCAGTGCACTTACCCGATAGGATTCTTGATGATATCCAGCAATTGGTTGAGAATGGTCTCTACCCTAACCGGTCAGAGGCAATCAGGATTGCCATTCGTGACCTCCTAAAACGGGAACTCTGGGATCAAAATATGTTCCAAAAGGAGAAGATTAGTGAGGTAGTGGGACAATGAAATCGTTTATCGATTCTGCACGTGAGCATAGTCGTATCGAAAGGGGATCCTCATCAACACGAGATATAGGCCAAGCGAGAATTGTTGTTGTAGGCTGTGGAGGTGCTGGAAACAACACAATAAAGCGCCTAATGACCATCGGAGTACAAGGTGCAGAGTGCATTGCGATTAACACTGATCGACAGCACTTGGCTGTGACGACAGCCCATAGAAAGCTCCTCATTGGTGAAAGGATTACCCGCGGACTAGGAGCTGGAGGTTATCCCCATGTTGGGAAAGCTGCAGCAGAGGAGTCAACCGGACAGCTGACAGAATTGCTCCGCGATGCTGATCTTGTCTTTATAGCTGCAGGCCTAGGGGGTGGCACAGGGACAGGCAGCGCTCCTGTTGTGGCTGAGATTGCAAAGAATAATGATGCCATTGTCGTTGGTGTTGTGACAATGCCCTTCAGTCTCGAGAGAACCAGAATCGATAAGGCCAAGGCTGGCCTTGCGCGTCTACAGGAGAATGTCGATACTGCGGTCGTAATCGACAATCAAAAATTGATGCAACTCGTTCCCGATCTTCCCTTAGAGGAGGCATTTGGTGTTGGTGATGAGGTCCTTGCAAATATGGTAAAGGGAATCACTGAAACTATCACTATGCCCAGTCTGATTAATCTAGACTATGCCGACGTTCGTTCAATAATTTGCAATGGTGGAGTTGCTCTTGTTGGTCTTGGAGAGGCTACAGGACAAGACAGAGCTCATGATGCAATCAAGAATGCATTGAACAGTCCCTTGCTCGAAGTAGAGTGGAATGGTGCCACTGGCGCACTGATTCATATCACAGGCGGTCCTGACATGAGTCTAGCAGAAGCCAACAAGGTTGGCGAACTCGTTTCTGAAAAAATGAGTCTGAATGCCAATGTAATCTGGGGCGCCAGAGTTGATCCACGACTAGGTGGCGTTTTGCGTGTTATGCTTATTCTCACAGGAGTGAAAAGTCCTCAGCTGCTCCCACGCTCGAAGGAAGAATCAGGAATCTCAGTAGCCACAAAACGTCTTGCTGAGTATGGAATCATTGGATCAAAAACAGAAACACTGGGCTCAACTCAAGCAAGAACAAAGGCCTTTGGTAAGGTACCAGAATCCTCTCGTGGGACTTGGGAAGACCGGCTAAAGCCTCTTGAGCGTACACTCTCTGGTCGGAAACAGAATGAAGAAACTAAGAAGAAGGATCTAGATGAGCTTGGTCTCCGAAAGCTCTTGTAATTCATACTCTGGCGAAACTCCAAAGAGAACTAGCGGTCGCAGCATTAGACCTAGTTTGGCCTAGATATGACTTGAGATTTCTTCCATTTCAGTTTCTATTCATGGATTCTCATTCATGCAAGACCATGTTCTTTCAACCATTCATCAGCAATAGCTGCTACACGTTCATACAGAGGTCCTGAACCATCAACACCCTCAGGTGTTATACGAATCTTATTCATCACGACGATGACTCCAGTTTCAGGATAGAAATTCACACCGCCTGGTGGGAATGTCTTCTCAAGTTCCTTGGCAAGGCCCTCCAGACTGACTTCCTTTTGGGCTACTGAGAACGCACTGATACTACTTCCATAGATGAAGAGCTTTGGAATATTTGCTCCTCCACCTACAACAGCAACATCAGATAGGACGATACTCAGAGTAGATTGATCAATACCCTTCAGGGTTCCCTGGTAGGTCTTTCCTTCCTTTGTTGTTACTTCAATTGTTGCACCAACAACCGCTGCTAATTCGCGGTTGAAGGCTCTCATAGCTGCGACATCTGACATTCAGTTTCACCACTAAAGCGAGTAGCTTTGGAATTGAGGGCTGCGGGTTTGCTGTTTTAAAATTGCTGATAGAGTCTGAACCTACTAGAACACAAGATAATGACCCAGTATGGTCAATGAATGCGCATTATTTAGACATCATTTCCAGATCCAGTTTATCGGTGCTTAAATTGTATGAACAATCATGACATGTAGACTCATTCAATTGTAGAGGTCCTTTTCATGGTGACTGTACAGACCCAAGAACTAATCGATCCAACCAGACAGGATGTATCACCATGGTCATCAATCGGACTCATCAAATTAGGCGGAATAATGTTACTAATCGCTGTAATCTGGAGAATTGTTGACCAGTTTGTCTTAGGTCTTGGCGATACATGGATGAACATTTTCCCCTCAAAATTATTCCCGTTTTTGATTATCTTGATCTTCTTCTTGAAATATCGTCCAAGGGAAATAGAATCAGTTCTTGGTCTCACTCGAGATAAAATACAGGCTCAGTTTGCTTTAGGACTTCTAATAGGGATAATATTCGCTGTAGGTATCGATTTTGGTGGATCCATTGTATACACACTTTTCCTCGATTCTACATACCCCCTGCAACTCCACATTTTGAATGAAGAACTTCTTGGGTACATGTTCATCTTCTTTTTGACAAACGCTTTTCTTGAAGAAACCTTGTTCAGAGGTCTTCTCCTGAATGCTTTCAAGACTAGGTTAACATCAACAGTATCTATCATGCTATCAGCCATCATTTTTGGTCTTTGGCATGCTGGATGGCCAATAATCAATGGTGGCACAGATGTTCTTGGTCAAGTCACCTCTATGGTGTTTTTTACCATGCTACTTGGGATATTCTTTGGTATCTATTATGAGCGGTTCAGTTCTGCAAGTTCTCTAATAGGTCCGATAACAATTCATACGATTATCAATTTCATCAGCGAGAACTTCAAGATTGGCCCAGAGCCAGTGATTCAAGGTCCAGACTTGGCCTTTTCAAATGGTGGATTAATGGTTACCACACTGCTGATGTTTTTCCTGATTTTTGTTCCACTGGGACTTTTCCTTTGGAAATACAAGATTGAGCAGGTGACAGCATTCTGGCAGAAGCTGATTGGTGGAGAGAACACAGCAAAAACTGATGATGATATTTCCAACAAAATAATGAATAATGAGGTTTAGAAAATGCAAGTAGGCGCTGAATTAGTATTAGTTTCAAGTATAGCGACGATTTTATTCTCTGCAGTAATTAGTGTTTATCTCGGACGACAATGGTATCGCCAAGAAGTCCGTCTTATTACAGACCTGCCCTTAGTCTTCGCAATTTCTTTTGTGAGCCAGACCCTCAACATGATTATACTAACTCTTCCGAATCTCGGAGTACTGGCCCCATCGATGGAACTCTTTCGACTTCGATCAGTGATCATCAGTGGTGCCACGGTTCCTGTTCTTGGAGCGCTTCTTCAAATATGGGCACCATCTATTCAGAAATATCATAATCGACTTGTGTATGTTCTGCTAATCTATTGGGTGTCAATCGCACTCTTTGGAGTCACAGAGCAATTTGTTATGATAATGACCATTCCAGTGATACTGGGTCTTGGCATCATGATGATGTTCACTTTTGTAATAACATGGAGAACTGGGCGTCTCAAAGAGGTAAGGAGCGACCTTATGATTATCTCCGTCTTGTTCGGAATGGCTAGCCAAGTTATGCGAGTCCCACTCATCTCTACCCCCCTTTTCTACCTCCCCGATATCCTTCTCACCGTTTCCATGGTCGTAGGTGCACTAGCCCTCACCAATCCTTGGTACCATCGAGAAAGAAGGAGCAGATTGGAAGAAGCTCCAGAACTGCCAACAGTCTTTTGAAACAAAAAAAATCAATGCACAGTCTTTACGAAATGGAGAGAATCACGACTAGAAGCGTATTCCTATAGTGATTCACCTGTTTCTTCCATACTCTTCTTGGATTCAACCCACCAATGCCGGGGCTCTTCCTGCTCTCCCCAAGGTTTGGTTGGTTGGGGTAATGGTGCTCTCCAGAGAATTAATAGACCAACAATCATTTGAATTGGCAATGGAATGAGTAACAAACCTGGGAAATAGAAAGAAGTAATTAGAGCTACTATGTTACCTGGTAGATACACACCATCGCCAATGAGAATGATGAGCGCAGTTCGTTTTCTTGTTGAATTTCCACGATAATACTTAGCTATCTGAAGAGCGGCTACCAATCGAAAGCAAAGAATGGGCAAAAACGCACCGAAAAAATTCTCCAGTCGAAATATTCCGGTTGAAATTCGAGTACCATGCCAAAAGAGCCCTGAGAATGTATAGATGGTTTCATACTCCCTGAAAGATATGCTTAGCGAAACTGGAGCTACAAGTGCTAAGATAGCCATGAGTGTTCCCCAAAGTACTGGATTTTGAAATCTACTTTGCTTTGATTCTCCATTCTCTGCAGACTCTATCCGAGTTACACCCAACACAACCACCGAGCAAGGAGTATTGATGCATCGTATTGTATCTTTCGCAGAATTTCATTATCAAATAAGAACTCACGTTCTACTTCCCTAAAGAATGGATTATTAACCTAGCACATCACGAATGCGATTGTCCAAAGGTGAATGCAATGTCCTCACAATCAAAGCACTTTGCTCTGCAATATCTCCGTGAAGAAACTCTTCCTAGCACCTTTTGCAGCGGGTGCGGAGCAGGGGAGGTCACCAACTCTTTCATCAAAGCAGTAAAAGACCTTGGCCATGAAGATCTTAATAAGTTTACATTCGTTTCCGGGATTGGCTGTAGTTCTTGGATTACATCACCCTACTTCAAAGCTGACACTCTTCACACAACTCATGGGAGAGCTATCGCATTCGCTACTGGACTAAAACTAGCTAATCCCGAACTCAAGATAGTGGTGATCAGTGGTGATGGCGACCTGGCAGCTATCGGTGGAAACCATCTTATTCATGCTGCTCGACGGAACATTGACATGACCGTAATATGTGTGAACAACTATATTTACGGAATGACTGGGGGACAGGTTGGCCCTACAACCTTCACAGGAGACCGGACGAGCACGACTCCTTATGGCAATCCGGAGCGCCCATTCGTTATCTCGCGTCTCGTTGCTGCGGCTGGAGCTAATTATGTTGCCAGATGGACGACAGCACATCCTGTTCAAGCAGCACGTGCCATCAGAACAGCACTTGAGAAAAAGGGGTTCTCCTTTGTTGAGATAATCTCCCAATGTCCAACGTCCTATGGTCGCAAGACTGGTACTAGCAGACCAGAAGATATGATTGCTTGGTTCAAGAAATATCCTGTACGTAAGAAAGACGCTCCTGTTGACCTGCAAATTCCTACAAGAGATGGTGTTGACCTCGGTGTCTTTGCAGATCGCAATGAGATTGAGTTCATTGAATCGATGATGGCAATCTACGCAAATCTGGAGGAATAGAATCCGATGAGAACAGAGATTCGGATTGCTGGCACTGGAGGAATGGGTGTAGTTCTTGCAGGTGTGATTCTTGGACACGCAGCTGCTATCTATGGAGGTCTCGACGCTGTGCAAAGCCAGAGCTATGGCCCCGAGGCTCGTGGAACAGCTGCAAAGAGTGAAGTTATTATTAGTGACCACCCAATTCGATATCCCAAAGTACGCCTGTCTGATTATTTTATAGTCATGTCCCAGAAAGCTCTGAATCTCTACATCAATGGCTCAAAGAATGGAAGCGTTGTTCTTGCTGATCCAGACTTGGTGAAAACCAATAAAATTGATGGATTTGAAGTCATAGAGATTCCTGCAATGAGAACTGCTGATGAATTGGGTCTCCGGCTCGTGGCAAACATGGTGATGCTCGGAGCTCTCGTGAAAAAAACAGAGTTCTTCCCGATTGATGCACTGGAGAAGACACTAGCTGAGTTCATTCCTGAGAAGGCTCTGAAAGTTAACATCGATGCAGTCCATGCTGGCGAGCGGCTTATCTAGCCACCATGAACAAGCGGCAAAATTGTAAGGACATCTCCATCATTTACTAATGAACTGAGACCGCCTGATACCCCAATATCTACTTCATTACAGAGTATCATAGAGTCACGGTCAATCTCTATGGCACTGTTCCATATAGTCTGGAGGTAAGGCATTTGCTGCATCACTCGGCTTAGTAGCTCATTAATAGTAGCACCATTTTGAAGCTCAACCTCTACAGCACCACCTGTGACATGACCTCCAATGGGTCCCCTGAATCGAACAGTGATTTTTGCCATATTCTTCCGCTCTTGATTCTCGAGAGATTGCTTGATAAAAGACTTGTTTCCTGCTCACGTACGAATCCATATATGGAATGAGTAGAGGCAAACCCTATGACTATGGAATGTGAGTCCGATCAGTCCGAGATAGTATCAGGTCGATACGCTCGTATGTTCGGTCTAGAAGGAGCTACTTCAGATGCAGCTCGTCTAGTGAAGATTCTATCAGTCATACTTCCTTCATTTGCAGCAAGTTTTCAAATAAGCACTACATTCTGGATGATTTTCATTGCAGAGTCTCTAGGCAATGGCGATTATGTTGCTGGGCTCACACTCGTTGGAATCCTTGTTGTAATTCAAATGGCAGTTCAGACATTTCTTGATTATCCAACAGGTGTGCTAGGGGATTGGATTGGACAGAGATATGTGATATCATCTGCCCTTCTGTGCTATTCTGTAGCGTTTTGGCTCTCAGCCCAAATAGTCAAAGATACTCCTGCTCCCTTTTACATCTACGTTGCCATCTATTTCCTCTTTGGTGTGGGTTCATCGCAAGAGAGTGGCGCATTCAACGCATGGTTTGATAATAACTATCGAGTGGCAATGCCTCATGATAAGGACCGAAAGATGTATGGTGTGTTTTGGGGTCGGATGGGTATGATCTGGCAAGTGTCATCAACACTTGTTCTACTACCCGGCTCATGGCTCGCATGGTTCTACGGTGAACAGTGGGTCTTCAATCTCCAAGCAGTTGTTGCGATTCTTCTTGCATTAGTAGTGTTCAGACTAATCCGAGACCTGCCTGGGGTTCGGAAAGAGCAAGAATCTCGCCCATCCATTGGAGAGTATGGCTCTTTGCTTAAGGACGGTTTCAAGTTTCTATGGTCTAGTCGGTTTGTCACCTATCTAATGCTTGGCGGTGTTGTATTATGGAGTACAGGCCCAGTTTGGTGGAACCTGATTTTATTTCCACTCTACTTCAGCTATCTCGTCACAATGGTCGCAGTTTCTGCATTTCGTACGATTGTCTTTCTTCCACAGGCCTTTGCAAATGAGAGAAGTGGTGTGATAGCAAAGAGGTTCGATCCAAAGAAATGGATTCCACGGTTCAGATTACTTCAGTTTACAGGTGTCATCTTCTATCTTCTTCTTGCGATGATTGTGTACTTTTTCCCTGGAGCTGACCCTGAAACGACAGAGTTCATTAGCATCTTCATTCCTTTCACGAGTCTTCCCCTGATTGAAATCCCTGTCCAGACAATTGTTCCTGTGGGGCTCATATTCATTCTCTTTGTTGCTCTGAATATGTTTGGTGCAATAGCAGATATTCTCACCCAGAGAGTCATGCTAGATGTGGTTCCAAACAGAATTCGAAACTCAATGTATTCCTTACAACCCACACTAGTAATGGTGGTTTCAATGCCTCTCATTGCATTCTTTGGCTGGCTACTCCCACAGTCTGGAGGATTTACGCTGACTCTCTTACTCTGTGCAATCATCTCCCTAGTGGCAACAATGATGATAAGAGAAGCCTTCAAGAATCCCATTCCAGTAGCTGAAATCGTTGTAGAGGCAGATACGAAAGAGAGTGAGGAAGTCCAGAAAATGGACGTCACTTAGTACTCCCTCTCATAATCCCAAGGAGCGTCGAAGAATCTCATGATTCACTGCGCCTGCATTGTATATCTTTCCGCTCTCAATGTGATTGAATGTGACCTCAGCAGGACCGAAGAGTAGCGGATCTAATCTATAGAAATCGAATTTGGCGTCTTTGAATAAGTCATAGAAGAACTGTCCGTATTGGCTTGATGTGGATGCAGGGATTCTCTCTACAGCTTCTTTCAAATCATCACTATCAGTTCTCACATGATAGAAGGTTCTCCCACCATATCGGATGCAATCATTGATTACACCCATAGCTCTGTTATCATCTTTCACTAGGGGTGCGATTGGTGACACTCCATGACCTCTTCTGATTCTTTTGAGGTCAAATCCATTTTTGTGAAGTTTGTGGAGTCCTACACCGACTATTCTCGAGGCTATTTGCACTTGTCCAGCAATACTTGAAGTAGGCACTACAATGCAATACAGATTCGATGGTGCAATTCCGCATTTGCCAGCAATGTATTCAGTCACTCCCTCATCAGGCATTTCTCTTGTTTCAAGTACAATCACGCTCTTTTTTGATACATCTTGATAACCAATCTCGGCATAGAGATCCTTTTCCACCCTCGCTAAGGCTCTAGCTGGACCAGAACCCAGTGCATACTTCTTGCCAATTCTGATTCTCCATCCTGCATATTGCGAGGCAAGTGTACCAATCTTCGGGCGTTCCACACTGACTATCACCGCAGGCAAATCCAGATCTCCAATGATCATCCTTGTAATTCTGATAGCTCCCAATCCGCCAAGACAGGTCTCTCCGATGAGTCTACCGAGTTCGATAGTTCCTTCGCATTCAATACCTGCATCAATAAGTGTGGTTCCTGATTTCATCTCCTTTACACGACAGATGAGCTCATCCTTTCTATCAAGAATCTCCTTGATGACCTCAAGCGATCCATGATTCACACTATGATGCATATCTGGTCACCTTGGCATAGAGTCCTATTATTCAATACTACGCGACAAAATCAACCCGGAATCAACCATATCAATATAATTATCCACAATTTTTGAAAATCAGTATGATTCAGACCCTACCAGATTATTAAGCAGAGAGTACTCAAGATACTTGGATGTTTCATCGATGGAAGAGATTACCCTCTGGTGCGAAACAAAGAAGGGTGGGAAAGTAGTAGAGCGATTCGACCCCAACACAACATCAATCAATCTTGGCGATAAGAGAATCGGCTCAATTGACCTCACTCCGCTCGATCAGTTTCCGAATCTTGAAGTATTAACACTCTCTGGAAATGAGATTCAGAGCCTTGACCTCTCAATCCTTAATGGCAATAATACTCTACTAGAACTCAACCTCGGGAGCAATGAGCTTGAAGTCATTAACCTCTCCCCTTTGGAGGGATGCACGAACCTGATGCATCTAGACCTCTCATTCAATAAACTCAGAGCTCTAAATCTTGTTCCCCTTGGAGGTTGCAAGAGTCTGAAAGCTCTCCACCTCTATGAAAATCAAATTGAGAGTATAGATCTCTCAGCTCTCAAAAAGTGTAAGAAACTACGAAACCTGACCCTTACTAAGAACGAACTGGCTTCTTTGGATATATCGGGGTTGTTCGATTGCCCAAGTCTTATGCAGCTAGGTTTGGATTCAGATGTGACTCTTTCTGCAGCTGCTAGATTCAAGGGAGTAAAGACAACCCAGGCACTGACACCGCTTCTAGGCAAGATTCAGTGGCAATAATATTATTCAAATTTGGCATAGACGAAATCTTTATCTCTACTCCTCAAGCGAAATCCGAATGATACTCCCTTTCAGGAGATGTCATAGGAATGCCCCAGTAGCTTAGACCGGTTAGATCGCCTCCTTGGTAAGGAGGAGGCCGCGAGACCTCAAGTACCTCGGGACTTGAAGCGCGTATTCAAATCTCGCCTGGGGCTCCACTCTTTCTTGTTATTCCTGCATCCTTTCTATCTTGAACACTACTGGTTTCAAGCCATCTCCACAGGGTTGATAGGTTACACCTGATTGTGGATACTCCATATCTCCTCCATAATAATAGATCATGAGAGTGGTATAGAGGTCATGCCAGGCTCGTCCACAAAATCCCTCGGGTCTGAATCGGTGGTCTTCCACAATGAATTCTTCTCCTTCTTCTAACCCACACGTAGGTATAGGTTCGCCATTGTAGGTAATGCCATGATTTTCTCCAAAGACATCCTCTGAGCTGAACTTCTTGACAACTGTCACTTTTACTCGTGTCATCTCTATATCTCCCTAATTGTAATCTATCAGAAATGAAGTTCTGCATTATGAATTAGCTTTAACGCAAAGACTTCAATTAACCAAGAATCAACTAGATTTTAGGTGTTCCTCAAGTAGGCAGGTAATATCCTTGCATGTTTTCCGGAGCCTCTCATTCGCTCTTATTTTTATCAAAGCTCTGATTGCAAGGTATCCTCCTACAAGCGACAGCGCAATTATTCCAATGACAACACCTAGAATGAATGCAAGTGCAGATTCAATTGTATAGTACTCAGAGGTTGCAATGAGAATTGTCATTAATGACATAGGGATCGCTAGAATACCAATTCCAGTTCGCAGTTCTGCTAGATGTGTCCGTTTCTCTGCGTCAATTGTCCTGATGAGGGCTAGTGTTGTTCTCATATCCTTTGTTTCATCGCTCAAGAACTATCTCATCCTCTTCTCATTCTCTGCCCCAAGGTTCTCCAGGTTTTATTCGTCTTCCATGAACTCTGCGTTTTTCAATCAGTCGCCTTGCTTCTTCCGGTCCCACCAGTTCTGCAATCTTCTCGAACGCTAGAGGACTATCGCTCTTATCTAACCATTTTTCAATCTCTTTAGCTACAGAGGGAGAGAGATCCTTTGCCAGTTTCTTTTTTCTTCCTTTCCCATCAAGGTTGAAATCATCAGGTCCTAGTAAACTCATGTTATTCACAATCAATCATTGTATATCATTTATGACCTTATTCATACTTTGATTTAGCTGTGATTTAGTTAATGAAATAAGAAAAGAAATGAGGTAGTTGGCATCTGAATTATGCGAGGAATCTTCTGTGGCAATGCCTTCTTTTAGACTCCTACCATGGTGGAAGACGACCACAGTATATCAGGTTTATCCGCGAAGTTTTAAGGATAGTACTGGGGACGGAATCGGAGATATCCCGGGAATCATTTCGAAACTGGATTATCTACAAGATTTGGGCGTTGGAACAATCTGGTTCTCTCCCTTCTTTTCAAGCCCTCAGAGAGATTATGGATATGATGTCAGCGACTACAGAAGTATCGCTCCAGAGTATGGAAGCATGAGTGACTGCGAGAAACTCATTCAAGAAATTCACAATCGCTGCATGTATGTGGTCTTTGATATGGTTCTTAATCATACTAGCAATCAACATCCGTGGTTTCTACAATCCCGATCAAATAGAGATAATCCAAGACGCAATTGGTACATATGGCGTGATGGACAAAAACCAGAAGGTAAGAAACCTCCAAATAACTGGAAATCGATTGTAGGAGGTTCGGGATGGCACTATGATGAACAGACCGATCAGTGGTACTGGGCTCAGTTTCTACCCTTTCAACCAGATCTCAATTATCGCAATCCTGAAGTAAAAGAAGAGATGTTTGATACTATTCGTTTTTGGCTGGATAAGGGTGTTGATGGATTTCGTTTAGACATCATCAATACAATATTTGAAGATGAGAATCTGCGAAATAATCCATTTACTTTGAAGCTGCTTCCCTCTGAAGAATTTGATAAAAGCTATTTCCAGAACAAGATGTACACAATCAATCATCCTGATAATTTCACATTTGTAAAGGAACTTCGTTGTGTAATGGATGAATATTCAGATCCTGAAAGGTTCTTGGTTGGCGAAGTGGCAGCATCTCTTGAAACACTCAAGAAATATTGCGGCGAAGGAAGAAATGGACTTAAGACTGAAGGACTTCATCTGACATTCCTGTTTCAGTCTCTTAACACAAATCTTGATGCAGACACGTTCCGTAATTTACTCAGTAGATACGAGCAGTACTTCACAGAGCCTCACATTCCAACTTGGGTTTTCTCTAATCACGATCAAACGCGTCGTATTACGAAATTAGGAAATGATGTGAACAAGGCAAAGCTCAATGCGACATTACAACTGACAGCAAGAGGGGTTCCGTTCATCTATTATGGTGAAGAGATTGGGATGTTAAATCATAGATTCTCTCTGAAGACTGCAAAAGATCCTATAGCTCTAAAGTACAGCAGGCTCCCTGGATTTCTTGTTAATCTATTAACAAGAAGCGGCTCTATCCTGCTCAATCGTGATGAGTGTAGGACTCCAATGCAATGGAACTCCTCGCTTAACGCAGGCTTTTGCTCGAAGGAATCAGAACCTTGGCTAGCAGTAGAACCGAGATATGAAACAATAAATGTGGAATCTGAAGAGTCAGACCCAGATTCACTGCTTCAATGCTACAAATCCCTTCTACGACTTCGCAGGCAGATACCAGCTCTTAACTCAGGCTCAATGCGCCTCATTGATCTCTCAACGCATAAGAAATCCCTTCTCTCCTTTGAACGAAGATATGACAGACAAGCGGTACAAATCTGGCTGAATTTCTCTAATAGACGTGTTCAGATTGATGAGGTTCAGGAGAAGGCTGAATTGATATTTTCAACTCTGAGGGAATCCACCCCACTGAGCAGCTCTGGTATTCAACTTGAAGCATTTCAGGGAATTGTTCTTGAAACGCATCATGAGTGAGAGAACCCGTATCTGGTCTTTTCACATGATTCAGAGATATTCTTATAACCGGTGTTGAGAGCACACCCAAATATACGGGTCGGTGGTCTAGCTTGGCTACAACCAGTCAGTCATGACCGGTTGCCAAAAATGATTCTTGGTTTGGGTCGCCGCTTGGTGTTACCCAAGCCCGCAAGAATCCAAGGGATCGGGCGTTCGAATCGCCCCCGGCCCACCATTTTCCTTTTGTGCCCTTAAGTTAATTGAACAGATTAGCAAGCAATGTGGATATTCTCTGTGCCTAATTCCTATATGTCATAAGTCTTCTAGCAACACAACTTTCACTAAATCAAGCAAGCATGGTGAATTGACATTCCTACAAAAATTGAGTATGACTGTTGTGATGGTTGTGGTACCTGCGTAAAGACTTGCCGCTACGGAGTCTACGAGAAAATAGACGAAAAGCCAACGATCACACATGTACAATACTGTAAGGAATGTGGTAACTGTATAGAGGAATGTCCGAATGGTTGTATCTCCTTCAGAGTAGTTGTTTCCAAGAAACATAGATAGTTCCCTTAGGAAGACCATTTTTCTCACATCGTCAATAGTCGAAATACTTATGTTCCCATGGCTCTGAACATCGTATAATGTCGTATCAGTCATCTGTCAGAGACCGGTTCGCAAGACGAATTGCAGGTGAGATTGCATTATCTGAGAGCCCCGGCCAAGCAATGCGAGTCTGGCGTGAACGGTTTCGACTTCCTCAAATCGTTCTTGCAGAATTCCTTGGTATCAGTCCCAGTGTGATAAGTGACTATGAATCTGGAAGACGGAAGTCTCCCGGTACTTCAACGATACGGCGCTTTGTTATGGCACTCCTCAGTCTTGATGAGCGTAATGGTGGCCAGACCGTTGCAGCTTTTGTTAGACTAATGGATGTGAGTCTAGTTGATCTCAATATTGTGCTAGCTATGAGCGATTTTTCAACACCCCTCAGTTCAAAGAATTTCTGTAGGCAATTGAAATGCACAATTGTTGCTGGGGAGAAGTATCTGGATAGGCAGCTATACGGCTATACCTTGGTTGATGTAGAACGTGCAGTGAAAGAGCTAAACAGCGATGCTTTTCTCAAGCTCTTTGGCGCGACCACGGAGCGTTGTCTATTATTTACTAATGTGAATACAGGGCGAGCTCCAATGATTGCTATTAAGTCCCAAGAGTTCAAACCCTCTCTGGTAATTCTTCATGGTGTTGGAGAGGTGGATCGTCTGGCACTGGAGTTATCTGAGCAGATGCGGATACCTCTTGCAGTCAGTAAGCTTAGCTCACTGGATATATTGATACGAGAGCTCAGGAGCCTCGAACCAACTTAGCTAAGAATCATCTTCAATATAGCCATGCGAACGATGACTCCATTGTAGACCTGATCGAAGTACTTGGCTTGTGGAAAACTATCTACCTCAGCGCTCAATTCATCTACTCTTGGGAGGGGGTGTAGAATAATCGCATCATCTCGCATCAAACTGACATCCTGTGCCGTAATACTAAACCTGCCGCTGACTTTATCGTATTCCCTAGGATCTGGAAATCGTTCTTTCTGAATCCGGGTCATATAGACGACGTCAGTGTCCTTGACTGCTTCCTCTACACTATCTACTTCAGTCACACTCACACCTGCTTTTTTCATCTGCTCAATCACTGCAGGTTTCATCCGTAATGATGGTGGAGCTGCAAGTTTGATGGTGACATCATAGTGTGAGAGCCCCATTCCAAGAGAATGAACAGTTCTGCCATACTTCAAATCACCACAGAGGGAGATTGATATTCCATCGAGCCTTCCCTTCAGTTTCTTTATCGAGTAGAGATCTAACAGTGCCTGTGTCGGGTGTTCTTCCGAACCGCTTCCAGCATTGATAACTGGAATGTTTGAGAACTCTGCGGCCACCCTTGCTGAACCATCTAACGGGTGACGCATCACGATTACATCAGCATATCTCTCAACTGTCCGAATTGTATCTGCAAGTGTCTCACCCTTCCCACCTGCACTTGAAGTCCCCGCCTCTGCAAAACCGAGTACACTTCCACCTAGACGTAGCATTGCACTTTCAAATGAAAGACGCGTTCGCGTTGAAGGTTCAAAAAACAGTGTGGCCATAATCTTGGACTCAAGATCTTTGCTTCTTTTTACAGCCACTTCTTCCATTTTAGCTGCATTATCAAGAATATGATCAATCTGTTTCTTTTCTAGGTCGAGTATGCTGATTAAATTTCGGAGTTCAACCATGTACCGTGCACCTAGAACTGAATCTGGAACCAAGTCACTCTTTAAGCTTTCCCGAGAAATAACTATCCCGAATTATCCTACCTTGTTTGTACCATTTCTGCCATAGGCTCTAGGAATCACAATCTGGCGTAGAGTGAGTTCTGATTCTTTGAGTAATTGCGCTGCCAGGGCATCCTCATAGTCATCAATATAGATGATCTCTTCAATACCTGCATTGATAATCATCTTTGTGCAGATGCTACAAGGTCTTGTTGTACAATACATCTTAGCTCCCCTTACACTCGTTCCATGATATGCCGCTTGGATGATTGCATTCTGCTCTGCATGAAGCCCCCTACACAACTCGTGGCGCTCTCCCGATTTAACACCCATCTGCTCTCTTAAACATCCAACTTCCGAACAATGTGGGAGTCCTTTTGGAGCACCATTATATCCAGTGCTAAGAATCTGGGACTCTTTCACTATCACAGCTCCGACTTGGTCTCTAAGACACGTGCTTCTAGATGATACAAGATCTGCAATCTCTGCAAAATATACATCCTTACTCTTTCTGTTCAAATCGTCAGCATCCTATGTTCGGTTATTTAGCGACCGTATTCAAATGCTTAAGAAGTTCCCTCTTGGGATGAAAACAACTCTAAAGAACCAATCCTCATGGGAAAGATAAAAAGTGTAGCAGTATGAGAAGCAACAACAGAACATAGGTGTTTGCAGGATGAGAAAACGTGACGGCATACTCATATTCTGGCCAGCATACTTTGAGAAAAACTACACACGGCTACAGGGTCGAAAAATATCGAGTAATCTTGCTGCCTCTGATGTTACGATAGACATTCTCGAAGAAGCCGCTGAGTCTTCAGGATTTGAATATGAAATTGATCGTGATAAGCGGTATCCTCGTAATTGGATTGAAAGAAAGGGATACATCGCTATTTCAAATGAAGAAGGTCATAAGAAGAAGCGAGTTTTACTGATGCTTGCAAAAGGAGTCCGAAGAGCTGTTGCAAAACGAGAGTCCGCCCGACTTGCTGAAACCGCAAAGAAGGGAAAGAAGAAACACCGTAAGTAGAACTTAGTCACAGGAGACTTTAATGTTGAGGCGACTCGGAACTGTACTTCATATATCTCATCGTGGATCAATCATTGTTCGCACGGAGAAGGTTCCGCCCGTGGGTAACAAATCAATAGTATTTGATAAGAAGGCACAAGAGATAGGTATCATACTCGATGTCTTTGGGCCAGTAAGAAATCCATACGTGGCAATTCGCCCTAAGAAGGAGTTTGATGCAAAGAAAATTGTCGGGCAGGTCCTTTACGTGCATAAAAAATGAATGTACACTTGTGTACATCCTTGTCGAATCTAATACGACATTTGCCGATAATGGCTAGCCCCTTCCGATAGTTAAATATCGGTCTGTGTAGTTTGTTTGATGTTGTCACTTGTCAATCTAAAGGTCATTTCAATGAAGGGTGTATCTGACCAGATACTGAACGAGCTTAAGACCGCCGAAAAAGATGGTCTCAGTGTTATGGACCTGAAAGAAAGACTCGACATTAGTCTCGAACAAATCACGTCAGCTCTAACAGCTCTGATGTCCGAGGGAAAGATAATGCAGAAACAAGAAGTAGAAAATGAAAGATACCTTGCGAGAACCGCAATAACAGAGGAATCGGAGCCCAGTGTTATAACTGACATGAATGGTTGCCCGTGTTTTCACTGTCTAAGAATAGCAAAATGTGGTGTAAGACAACCAGACTCTCCAGTCTTTTGTCGAGAATTGGAAGAATGGATGGGCGCTGATATTAATTAGCCCCTTTTTGAAAACGTGCTTCACCAGAGTGCTTCCTAATCGGCCCTGCTGCTAGTAGGTATATCTCTGCACTTGTTTTGCGAGATGCATCAGGTTTGATTAATTTCACAGTACGAAACATTGAACGGATTTGTCCCAGAAATTCCTGAAAGCCCTTTCCCTGAAACACTTTTGCCAGGGCTTTTCCGTTTGGCCCAAGTACTTTCAGTCCTATCTCGAACGTGCGACTAGCGAGTTCAAGCTGTCTAACGACATCAAGGTCCCAATGACCCGATACCTTCGGTGAACAGTCTGATAATACAAGATCGAAAGATCCCCCTGTCAGATCTGTAGCTTTAGTAATGATTTCATCGTCAAGTATACTTCCTTGGATGAAATGTACTCCTTGAACTGGTGGCATAGCATCTATGTCTATTGCAACGATTTGTAGACTTGTGTTAAGTTCACGAAGTACTTGGGTCCAACCCCCTGGAGCACTACAGAGTTCCAGAACAATTTCAGTCCCATTTAGTATGCCGTGCTTCTTAGCTATTTGTTTAATTTTATAGGCAGATCTACTCCGATAGCCTGCTTTCTTTGCAGCCCTGTAATAGAACTCTCTCTTGCGTCGTTCGCCCTCAGATTGTCTTGCCATTCATTCTCACCTTTTCATAAGATTCTTTATTGCAGACACGACTTCCACCAATGGAGCATTAGTCCTAATTGCGGTTGGTCTGAAATGTGTTCTCGTCGCATTATATCCCACATTGTTTAGGTATTCGATGATATCCGAGTTCTTTGGTGGGGTGAGATTATGCAAGTCACATAGAGCATGAAGATCTATGAATGGTATGTCTATCAGTGCATCTTCTTCTATCATTTCGTCTAGGATTCTTGGAACTCGTCTGTGATAGTAACTCGCATCATCTTGGTTGAATACCTCTTGTGCACCTTTTAGTTGTTTTATTTTGAACAAATCTCCAATCCATAAAGGACCGGCAACACGCATCGGCCCTTTGCAGTTAGGAATTGCATGCTCGAATTCATTTTCATCATATTTCAGTGCCAGAGGAGTAGTCTGAGTTTGCATGCACCCCTCACAAAACCTGATTGTACCTAGGTTCTCTGTCTGGCGGTTGGACTTCTTTCTATCTGCCTCGATTTTAATCCATGTTCTGACATAGTGATCAGTACTCAAAACAGCAAGCGGTGTTATAGAGTAATCATTGAGGCCTGCAACCCGATATGCAAATCCCTCAAGAAGCCTTACAGCAATTTCATGCACGAAAGGTGCTCTGACAGAGAATCCCCCGTATCTTCGTAGGGCAACACTTTGATATCCTCCACAGAGAACTGGCATGTCTGTTGCAGTTAAGGCAAGCAGACCCCCATCCGGATTCAAAGATTGAACAGCTGCATTGAGATATGGCGCGGGAGTACCAAAGGGATCTATATCCACATAATCAAATCGTTTCTCTCTTGATTCGGTCAATACTAGAATCTTTGCATCGCCCTTAACCACTTGAGCTCTTTTCACAAGGTTCAATTTCTTGATATTCTTACGTGCAATTTCTATGGCATTAGGATTCACATCAAATAGTTTTGCGGTGAAATCCCCGGGGCACTCTTTTAGATATCTTAGGGTTCTGACACCAGAACCAGTTAATGGTTCACACATTGTTTCAATCTTGTTGTCTCTCAAGTATGAAGAGAGAAATAGTACTGAAATATCACGGTTGAGCCTCATCCTGGCGTTGTAGAAGACAGGTAAGCTTGCAGTGATTTGTTTCTTATTTCCACTATAGTGTTCAACATCTGCACTCAGGAATGTTATCCTGCCTTCAGTATATTCTTTCTCTATGGTCATCCGCATGTAAAATTCGTCATGTTTGCTAATAAGCCGATAGGCACAGTTGTTGGTTGCATTCTAGTAGTGCTTCCGTAATGCCTAAGTGCAAAAAAGTGCCGGATTGAGAAATGCGATTGTGCTCGCAGATTTAGCTGAAAGGTGTTGAACTTTGCCAACAAGAATTAAAATTCAAACAAATCGTGGTGACATTCTGGCTGAATTCTGGAATGATGATGCTATTAACACGGTCAAGAACTTCGTCACTCTTGCCCAGAACGGGTATTATGACGGATTGACTTTCCACAGAGTCGTGGATAATTTTGTGATTCAAGGAGGCGATCCCACAGGCACAGGATCCGGTGGGCCGGGATATGCCATACCTTGTGAAACCCGAGGACACCGTCAAAAACACAGAGTTGGTGCCTTTTCGATGGCTCATGCAGGCAGAGATACCGGGGGAAGCCAGTTCTTTATCGTTCTTGATGAGAAAAATACTAAACACCTCGATGGAAAGCATACTGTCTTTGGCCAGACAATCGAAGGATTTGATGTGGTCCAACAAATTCAACAAGGCGACAAGATGCTCAAGGTTGAGGTAGTTGAGGTTGATCCAAAAATCGAAGTTCATGAGCTTCAGAAATTAAAATCTTGGCGCTGAAATTCAATATATTGGTCACAGGAGACCATAGTCTCCTGTTTTCCATAATCTATTCTATAGAATATTCCTCTCCCTTT
>JAEOUM010000053.1 GCA_016839275.1 Candidatus Thorarchaeota archaeon | reverse complement strand
GTCCCTGAAAATAAAGTAGAAAGTGACTGTCGTACCATAATACCCCGAAAGAGTACCAGGAGTCAGGAGGACAATCTCAGTTTCAATCTGCTCAACTGTGAGCGTGAAATCAAACGAAGATGGTGTGAATCCTGCTTTTACACTCGAAATCGATACTGTGTATTCTTGGACACTTAACAGAGATGTGTCAATCAAAGCACTGTAATACCCGAGAACAGCCAGTTCGATAAGATTGCCTGTGATATTTCCAACACCATAACTAAGAGTTGCACCTCCTACTGGCAAGTTGAGATCCGTGTTATTCAGATATACTGTGATATTGACGATATCTCTAAAGTTGGCAATTAATGCCACCTCGGATATCGGTACAAGCTGAGTGGCGATCTGAGTGATTTCGATTGTCACTTGCACACTGACACTCTTATGATTTGGTGAGGACGCTTGTACCAGAATTTGGTAGCTTCCAACATTTACACCTGTTACGACGAGTGTACCCACATATTTCCCATCACCAGCAGACCACGTAACAACTCCAGTTCCTCCAACCCAAGAGAAGGTGACATATCCATCTGTGATTGGTAGGCTGGATGAATAAACTAAGTAGTCTACCTGTATTGTGATTGTCTGACCATTGACTGCAGACTGGGGAATAATTGATGCAGAGATCTTGGCTGCTATTTTATCAATACGGATTTGGAAGTCTCTCTGCCTTGTTTCGTAGTTAATAAGCGAAGATTGAACTCTTACTGTATACTCTCCAGATGTAAATGATGAGGTTAGGACTGAGCAGTTGTATAGACCATCTGCAACTGCGGTCATATTAAATGACAGCAAATTGATTGTGAGATTAACATATGCTCCAACAACAGGGAAGCCTGTTCTTGCATCTGTGACGTTAGCTTGGAATTGAACCGTGTCACCCCACATTGGATTCTGAGGGGTGAAGATCAATTCAATCTGTACAGGTACAGCAGCTAGTAGAATTTCTGCTTCAATAGTCTGTGTGAGGTGAAGGTACTTGCTTGCATTCACATTGAAACGGTAGAGTTGAGCATTGAGTCCAGAAGTGTTTATTGACATCTGGTATATCCCTGGTGCAATCTCACTGATGTCACTATCAGTACCATATCGTGCAAACCCATCAGTCATTATGGTTGCGCCGGTAACCCCGGTGCCGAATGCAATAGCAGTGTAAGTGATATTAGCGTAGACTGTATCACCGAGATAGTAAGTAACACCCGTAGGTAGTACAAAACTCAATGTAGTAGATACTGCATTTACAGATATACTAAATTGAAGGCCAGTTATATTCCGATAGAATGGACTACCCATCCACGTGAAATTAGCTCGGAAGAAGTAACGACCAAGTCCCGCCAGATCGTTTGAATCTACAAGAACAGTGTACGTGCCATCTGTGTTGTCAGCAATCCAATAAGTGAAACTTGTTGTATTCAGACATATAATTGTGACAGTAGCTCCTGAAATAGGCATACCTGTAAGATAATCACTATATCTGAGAAGCGCGCTGATATTAAAATAATAATAACCAGGTGGTGTCTGCAGTACAGTTGATTGAGTGAACCGAGAAACAATTGAAACCTCGGTCGAGGATGTTGCATTTGCATAATATGGTGCAACATCGCCCCAAACAAAGAGGATGCTAATCGGATAGTCTTCCTCAAGATTCGAAGATAGAACTAGTGAATTGATTGAAATGATGTAAATGCCATTGGATCCAGATATTGAGTAGTCCCCATTTGCTATTAGCGTGCCCCCAAGGCCATGTGTAAGAATCAGATTCAATTTACTTAGCGAAATGCCAGTACTATCAAGTTGATCTGTGACAGTTATCTCAAAAGTAACATTAGATAGAAACGGTGTATTCAATGGTGATTTGGAAACAGTGATTGCTACAGGTCGTCGTGAGACCTCAATATCCACATTTCTGATTCGTTGCTGATAGAAGGGCCAACCTGAGTTCCACGTGACAGTAATAGTAATGGAGTACGGTCCAAAGTTACCTAGAGCTGTTGTGTTGATTCTTACGTTGTAACTGCCATCTAGGTTATCATCGACCCAGTAGTTAACACCCAATTGCAGGGGTTGAGCTGCAGCAGCGCATGCAGCAGTGACAGTCGCACCGTCAATTCCAGCATCTGTACTATCATCAGTGTAATAGATGACAATAACAGCCTCAGATAGGTAAGGCACTAGGTCCGGGAGATCACTAGTGAGCTGAGTCCGACGTGCTGTAAGTGTGAGATAGAATACATCGAAAGCATCAGCACAATATCGACTTCCACCGTATAGAATTGTGACATTAATCGTCTTTGTCCCTAGACTAGTAAAGATGGTTGTATCTAGGTGCAAAGTGTAGATACCATTGCCTAGATCATCAACAGTGTAGCTACCACTCAACCATCCATCTAGTGAAAGCGTTGCGCCATCCATACCTAATGAGGTATAGTCATCAAGATCACGGTAAGTGAAATTAAGATGCAGAGTGTTGCCTATCTGAACCGGCTGATATGTTCCATGCGTGAGGTCTGTATATCTTTCTCTGACACTAATGAAGATCTGAACATTGGTCCTGTTTTGATAGAATGGACTGCCGATCCATATAACGTCAAGATAGAATGAGTGGCTACCAATAGAGAACATTGATGTATCTACCTCTACAATGAAGACACCTGTTAGATCTCCTTCATAATAGATATTGAACGAAGGGTAGCCGGGAACACTAATCGTAAGCTGAGAGCTATTCAAGATTGCGGAGCTAGTAAGAGAATCGCGGAATGTAAATGTCAAATTAACGAGTTCATCATAGGGTGTGAGAGGTAATGGATTCCAGTCCACCGTAGTAAGTCGATGAGAAGTGTATACGGTCACGATGATGACCTGATTTTGGTAGTATGGTAGCTCGCCATTAGTCCAATTGAACCAGATTCTAAGTTCAACAGGTCCAAGACCACTCAAGAGTGAGGAATCAAAGGATATTCTGTACTCACCAGGTCGGGTGCTGAAATCAATTTCCAAAATTGTCATATCGCCCTGAGTTAAGGTTTCTCCAATAGTTAAAACCTCAATAAAGAGATGGACATTACCAGAATAAGGACCTGTAGAGTTAACTACACCAGTGTTTGCACCAATATCATAGTAGATGATACTGAACGAAATGTCTTCACCATAAGGTGTAACGACTGGGCTCTCTCCTATGAAGATGTCAGTTGGCGCTGCTGTTATGAGAGCCTTTGTTGAAAGTGTCAGATTATAGTACTTGGGATTCACTCCATTCCAGTTTACTATGAAATTCAGTGTTACTTGTCCAACATCAAGCCATTGATTAGCTGGAATATGAATAGTGTAAATTCCGCCCGAACTGATACTGGCAACATAGAATGTCGGTGAAGCTAATGTGGGACTTGAGATGATTAACTCAACAAAACCACCCAAGGTCGTTCCATTTACGATTCCTGTATTTGCATCAACATCATAATAGACAAGATTAATGGTAATATTACCTGTATAGGGAGTAGGATCCACTGAATTCTCTAGATATAGTGATGTGAGATGGGTTCGCAATTCCACAGTAACATAGAATGATTGATTCTGCGCACCGTATCTCTCAACATTGAAGAGCACTTCATATGAATCGAGGTTATCATCATCCATTGAGTATATTGTGACTTGGTAAACACCAGGAGTTGCTGTTTCAACAACAGTGTAGTTTTGATCGCCACTTGAATGGATGTCGGACCAGTTGCATCTTATCAATCCCGCAGCTCCACTTATTGGAACCTGCAAATCAGTATCTCTATAGGTAATCGTGAACGATGTTGTGTATCCCACTGGGAGTGAGAGAAGACTTGTTGACGGGATAGCGGATGTGTGTAATTCACGAACATCAACTGTCAAGATGATTGCACGTGATTGATAGTAATTCTTCGACGCTGTTATGAGAACCCGATAGACATCAAGTGTCAATCCTGTGGTATCCAGACTTAGCAGGTAGTTACCGAAACCATCAGGCGTTACAGTATATCCCTGTGTCCAATTACATACTATTGATGCACCAGTCACTGGATTGGCAAACATATCTTCAAAATACACATGAAGCTCTGCATCATTACCACTTGCAACATCAATGCCAGGTGCATCTGATGAAAGTAGCTCTGTTTCATAGATTACATTGATGGTGAAAGTGTCAGCTAGTGAGTCATAATAGGCTTTGGACCAATCTAAATCCACATCATACATTCCATTGGAGGGTAGTAGGTTTGTGTTTAGCGTCACACTGTACTCTCCCGTGCCCAGATCGCTTACAGTCCCACTACCAGCATCCCATGAATAGGTCATAATTCCTGCAGGAAGTAAGTCGCCGTTATCTGTGTCATTTACACGAAATTGGAGGAATACTAATGCGCCATGGGTCACATTGATGCTCCACGTTGTCCTACTAGCAACCGGATACTTGACTGAGAGTTGTGTCGAATGTACTATATCGAATCCTCTACGATAGAATCCGATATTATGGGCCTCAATATTTGAAATATGATCATCGACAACAGCTTGGACTTCCCAAGAGCCAACATGTGCACTAATTGCGTCAAGTGTGACATTACCAGTGATTGCATATCCTGACACATCGACTGTTGCTGTTAGTGTGTCCCATACTTCTCCAAATGAGTCATAGATTGTAAAAGTGACTTGATTACTTTGATAAGTGGAAGGAAGAACTGCACGGAATCGTGTATCTTCGTCAGCTCTGAATGTCTTTGTTTGGACCCATTGGCCAAGAGAATCGTCCCAGACCTGCACGTTCGTTATCATATTAGGGGAAGTGCTGCGAATCATCCAATACCCATCGGGGTCTGGAAGTCCAAGTTCATAGACTGAAATGTTTACGACTCCATCTCCAGAATCGCCAAGATACCAACCACTTGTCAGATTGGTGAAACGATGAGCAGGTTCTGAAACAAATGTCACATCGCGATTGAACGGTAGTGAAATATTGTAGAAGAACTGATCCTCATATCCTCCGGGTATGGCCACGTAGAAGTTTGTCTCCCAAGATACAGAAGTTGCATTGGATACAACATAGTTATCGCCATATGTTAGGAGCTCGGTATCATTTACAGTCGGAGACAGGAGCTTTCTCGCGAATACCCAAACATCCACATTAATCTCAACGTTAATATCAAAATCAGGGTCGGGTGGATTGGGAGTTGGAGTCCAAGAGAAGTTAGCATACGCAGAATTATCAGTCCATGGTGTAGTAGGAAAATACCAGGCAGTACCAAGGCCGAAAATAGGGTCGCTGCCTTGAATGACATTCGAAACATCAATACCATTCATTTGAAGATTGACATCACTTGGTGTTGCTTTTGCTGTGACATAAACGATGACATTGTCTACTCGACCTATTGGTCGGATATCAGGTCTCCACCATTCAAATGCAGTTGTTCTAAGACCAACCCAAAGAGAGATGTTTGGCAGTGTTACAGTTGAAAGATCAAGTTCGATGTAGCCAGTGGAGTACCATGTGAGATCATCAACGAAGTCATCATATGATAGATGCCATAAATATGTGCCACCATTATCGGGATCACCAATCGAAACGAAAAGTTCGAAGAAACCAGTCATAATTCCCCAATATACGTCGCCCCAATAGTCTAAAGATATGCCTACTCTCGTGACATCTCCGCGGTTAATCGTCAGATTTTGAACCATGTATGCCTTGTCACCAACATCATACCAATCGCCATAGAGACCGCCACCCGCGTCGTAATAATAACCATCCATATAGAAACGGGCACATCCGTCACCTGCTCCATGTCCGTTTGCTTCCCAAGCAGAGGTACTTGTTGTGGTGTATGTTGGTCCAAAGATTGAAGGTTCGTCATGAGTCAAAAATGTCCAAACAGAGTTATCATCAAGTCCTGAGTTCTCGACCCATGTACGATTCTCAGTGATACTGGTTATGTCTGTATATACAGCATATCCTTCCCAACCCTCACCCATCGGAACAGAAAGGTTTGCAGTCGTCGTTGTTGATCCTGTGGAGTCGTAATAGAGTTGCTCCCCAGTAAATGTATCAACACGTATACCAGATTCGTTTGCCCTGAGGGGATCACCTGTCCCACTCATCTGTGCTGGAGCATCACTCAATCTGTACTCTTCGACAACCTCATCCGGAGCAATATGGATGATCTCACCATTTGAGAGCTCGACAGCCTTACTATCTGAGTCACCTTGAGTGATTATGGTCCTGCCTTGTGGAATGATTAACATCCCAAGTAGCAACGGAAGGATTACAAAAAGCAGTCCCATCATTCTCTTTGTTCTCATTGGATGGTCTCCTGAATGGCTATAGCTATAGTCACATCTAAGCGACTGACCTGCCAATCTTGTCCTTACTACTATATGAATAGATGGTGATTCTATAGATTCTATAACCCGTCGAAAAATCGTTACATCTATTAATCTGACTCGGGTTCGAAATATCTTACTAGACAATTCGTTACTTGAATGATATCATTGCATTCGTCGCGTTTTCAGATAGATGACGGAAACTACAATTACTGCACTTACTCCAGCTATGATTGATAGGTAAACATACAATTCTGTATATGAAGGTGGTCGAGTGGTTTCAGAATCAATGAGCCATGTGATGTTAGAACTAAAGGCAGAGTTCATCCCCCAGTCCCAAGCTAAGACATTAGCTGTAATAGAGTCCACTGCACTGGTGGATTGAACGGTCACGACCCAATGACTTCCATTGAATACACATGGATATAGCTGAACGGGGAGATCTCTATCTATCTGAATTTGGACAGTCACATTTTCGAGACCTGAGAGATTATCTGAAACAGCAGCCCAAGCATTGAATCCTCCACAACAGGTCGGATTCACACCCCAATCCTCAATCTCAGGAGGATACACATCAATTATTGAGAACTTCATTCGTCTTGTCCAGTCTCGTGCCTGAGATAATGAGCTATAAGCATCAAGCCAATTCATTTGGTTGTAATAGTCTCTTGCAAGAGCGAAACTAGTCAAAGCTCTTTCTTCAGCAAGGTAGGTCTTTGGTTGTTCATCCTCGCCTACGGCAGCTTGCTCTGTCACAAATTCATCCCAGAGATGTCCCTCCATTTGATCAAGATAGGTTCCTTGAACCCAGTTTTTATCGAATGTAGAAGTTCCATTATGAAAGGCGAAGTAGCCCATCGGACTGAATGAGAAATCACTGGCATAGTGTTCGTGTTGCCAAGAATGCAGAAATCCAATCGCATGCATCGTTTCGTGAAGTTGAATAGTGGAGATACCATCTTTTGGCGTAACGCCATCAGGTCTATAGTAGCGTTCCCAGGACTTCCAGATCACCGTCTGTCCACTACCCCCGAGACCTGTGTAAGCGCTTCCATAGTATTCCATCACCATTTGCTTTTTGATGAAGACAACACCAAAGACATTGATTTTGTCATCATCAATATCTATGTATTGAGGTCTCATCGTGTTGTAGATTACAGAGAATAGTGCAGATCCATTCGCAACCGTCGTACCATCAGGTAGTAAACCAGAATACCCCCAAAATGTTGTGTTCCATTGTGGGTATTGATTAATGTCAAGAAAGTCTACTCGGACATCCCAGGAGATGAATGGATACAACTCCTCCAGATGGGCTTTTTGCATCTCAGCATCTGTGACCCATTCAAGGCTCTCCACTGAGGTGCCATTTGCGACATCCATACAGAAAACAAGAGCCCGTAGTAGCCC
Organism: Candidatus Thorarchaeota archaeon; assembly: GCA_016839275.1. GTDB lineage: Archaea > Asgardarchaeota > Thorarchaeia > Thorarchaeales > Thorarchaeaceae > SMTZ1-45. The sequence continues at coordinate 2,637 of JAEOUM010000053.1, read as the reverse complement.
TGAGTTCACATACTTGGCGGGTTGATGCTGGTAAGGGAATAAGAGCTGAGTAATGGGATCCCATATACATTCACGCAGATAGATGCTGAGTGCATCAACTCCAGCTGGGTTGGCAAGGTCAATCTCTGATACTTTATCCTCTAAATCCTTTGTCCAAAACTCATACTCAGTACCAATATAGGCACTCCACCATAGCTGACACCATCGGAGATACCACTGGTGAGCACTCGGATCAACAAAAAATGTATTGAACCTGCCGCCAAAAAAGGGATAATCCATTGACACAGCGGGATTCAAGGAGTTATCCCATTCAAGTCTAAACCAATCCTGTTTTTGCCCTGTATCTGCATCAGTTGGATGATAATCATACCAGTGCTCGAGAGAATGGTCACTTGTATCCAAAGAGGAGTAGTTGACTAAATAGAGAGTATAACCAAGTTGAGGCGGTACGAATGCAGGATTCTTTTCAAGCCAATCTTCCACCGCAAATCCATCGATTTCTCTCCCATCACGCGGGTAGAAAATTGTCTGAGGTTCACCAGGATTTGCGATTTGATAGGATAAGGCGCTCTCGTTGAGCATAGTTCCTGTTTCCGTCCCATTGACTGAATTATCCATCATTACCTGAAGCAAGTTATTGGCATAGATCGCATTCGCATAGTGAATTACGTACTCAATGTAGTAAGTTATCTCAACAGAAGTCGTCGTGTAGATGCGTTCCACTGGCAGACCTTCAAGAAGGGCGGTCTCATTGATATAGCTCTCATTGTAATTCACAACAACGAGATTCAAGGTCCAATTTCGTGCAATCGGAATGGGAACGTCACTCAGAGCCATTGGATTTGGTGCGCCAGCTGAGGATGTTTGCTCTATTGAAGGAATATTCGCCATGCTAATAATCAGGAACAGAGCAAAGAGGAGAGCTGAACGGTAGCGCATGCTCTTTGTTATGATACGAGGGCTATTAATCAAACGGTCCATGTAATAGACTCCCACAACTGTCCAGCTCTACCTTTTTGATATATACAAATATATTATATTAATAGGTAATATAGCTCCTATGCAGAGCGTCGGCTCAAGAAAAACTGCATTGACAATCATTGAAACACCCTCACGGGTCCAAATCTACTACAGCAGGTAGATTTTCGAGTCTATGATTTCATAAAAGCAGTCGACGCCCTCTCCTCACCCTTCTTTCTCCTTTTTTCGCACATCAGTTAGTCTTAAATCAGGCGTGTTTTCCGTCGCTTCAGATGGAGCAAGTTGTATGACATTAGCAAAGAAACCCACCATAAAAGAAGTCCTTGACATTCAATCTGTCGCTATTGTTGGAGTATCTGAGAAGCTAGGATATTACTGGGTACACTCAATGTTGCAGTGGGATCATCAACTAAAAGTATGGTTGGTTTCCAGACGTGAAGGAGAAGTGCTGGGTCACAGAATCTATACCAGTCTCGCAGATGTGCCAGAGTCCATCGATTATGCCATTATAGCAGTACCTTACAAATATGTAGCACAAGCACTACGAGAATGTCATGCCAAAGGAGCAAAAGGTGTAACCATTTTTACGAGCGGATTCTCAGAACTTGGAACGGAAGAAGGTAGACAGAGAGAAATTGAAATTCGAGAAATTCTTGATGAACTGAATATTCGAGCCTTTGGTCCAAATTGCATGGGACTGATGTACCCAGATATCGGTTTCGCCTTCATGCCCACAGTGAAGAGACTTGCAGGAAATGTCGGTTTTCTTTCTCAGTCAGGTGGAGTCGCGATTGCCACATATACCGGGGGCGTTGAAGGAGGAGTAGGATTTAGTAAAGTCTTCAGTTTTGGTAACCAAGTGGACATAACGCCGCAAGAACTCCTGAATTTCCTCCGCGATGATAGTGAAACACAAGTAATTGGAGCATATCTGGAAGGAGCGAAAAACGGACGCGAAATTTTATCATCACTAATCGAAACTGCAAAGAAGAAACCAGTCGTCGTACTTAAGGGGGGCAGGACAAGCGCGGGTGCGCGAGCTGCCTCGTCACATACTGGAGCACTTGCTGGTAACAGCGAGATTTGGGAAGCAGCTTTTCTTCAAGCCAATGTTCAGACAGTCAATACTCTTGAAGACCTTATAGCAACACTGAGCATTTTCTCGCTGTGCCCAAAACCAAAGACAAGAGATGTTGGGATTGTGGCAATAAGTGGGGGAACAAGTGTAATCTACACAGATCTATGTATCGAGAATGAGTTGAATGTTCCACGAACATCCCCTGAAACACTAAAACTCCTTGATCCACTAATCCGTGATGTTGGAACTGGACTAGGTAATCCAATTGATTTAGCTGCAGATTACTATCAAGACCAGACGACAGCAGAAGTAATTCGTATCGTAGCAAAGGACACACGGTTTTCCTCTCTTATCTTTGAGGCGGATGTTCACAACATGCATCAGGTCGCCACAATCATGGGAGCTCAGGATGTTCTTAGCGACTATTGGAAGGCGATAGCGAAGGTAGGGAGAGAGATTGTCGAGCGAAATAAGAAACCCGTATTAGCGGTCCTTCCTGAGGTCGCATATCCTAAAGCACGAGCAGAAGCTTGGGAAGTTTTTGTTCATGAAGGTATTCCTGTATTTCATAATATGAT
>JAEOUM010000052.1 GCA_016839275.1 Candidatus Thorarchaeota archaeon | reverse complement strand
TGTTTCTGAGCAAGTTGCGGATATGTACCGTCTTCATGTTATTCTCAAATTATCTTCAAAACCAATTGTGACTGGAGCATTTTCCAAACTAGGCTTCCATGCTATGAGAAGAATGTTAGAGGTTGTTTCTGGTGATTCTGAGGAACTTGCAAAGAAGCCGCGAGCAATCTTTGATTGTTGTCCTTCATCTCCCCTTGTTTGGGGAGATACGACATGTCAGAACCTCATAGACTGCGCAAGAGCTAAGATTCCTGCTGAGATTGTTCCAGCTCCAATTTCAGGGGCTACTAGTCCAGTATCACTTTATGGAACCCTAGTTCAAAGTAACGCCGAGATATTGAGTGGTATAGTAATTTCTCAACTTGCAAATCCTGGAACGCCAGTCGTCTATGGCGGTGCACCATCAACAATGGACATGAAGGTTGGAGTACCCCGGTTTGGATCCGTAGAAACAGTGATGATGTCTTGTGCTAGCACTGAGCTCGGGAAGTATTATGGATTGCCTACTCATAACTATCTTGGATCAAGCGATTCGAAAGTAGAAGATTCGCAAAGTGGATTGGAGTCGGGAGTAGGGCTACTCATGGCAACGATTGCAGGAACCAACATCATCTCTGGGCCTGGGATGCTAGCTCAATTAAATTGTCAGTCACTCGAAAAGCTGGTGTTTGATAATGAGATTTGTGGGACTGTTTATCGATTGAAACGTGGCATTGATAGGACGGAAGCAGAACTCATGACGAATCTTATCGACGAGGTTGGTCCAGCAGGTGATTACTTGAAGAATAAACATACAGCTAAGAGATTCAGGTCCGAATTCCTTATGCCATCTGATGTAATCTGTGGACTAGGTGTTGAGGCATGGAGGGCTGGCGGTAAGAAGGCTGCTAATGAGCGTGCACATGAAAAAGTAGTCTCTCTGCTTCAGCAACCTCCAGAGGACACTTTGCCAAAGGATGAGCAATCACGTCTTGATGAGATACTAAAAGAAGCCCAAAAGCCTAACAAGTAAATTGCTTATCATTGATAAGAATGTCATTCATTCAATTATTTGGCTGTTTTGAGGTATTATTAGCCAATACGTCACATTTATAGCCCTTTAAAAAGCGCTTTATATACCATCTGAATCACTATAAAAGGGAGAGAAATCACATTCCACGCCCACAGCCCCATACCAGAATAGAGAATGTTGTAGCATCCGTTGTCGTTAACCAGCCTTTTGACTTGGATGAGATAGCGGCTACGATGCCCAACGTCGAATTTGATCCTGAGCAATTCCCGGGTCTTGTATATCGACTCAAGAAGCCAAAGACTGCTACTCTTGTCTTTAGAACAGGCAAGATGGTCTGTACTGGTGCAAAGAGCGAGAAAGATGCGAGACGTGCGGTACATAGAATTGTCCAGAACCTCAAGGACGCTGGAATTGAGGTTACAGGTAAGCCCATAATCACTGTTCAAAACATCGTAGCTAGTGCGAGCCTTGGTGCAGAGTTGAATCTTGAGCTGGCAGCTATGAAACTTGAGAATACGATGTACGAACCAGAGCAATTCCCAGGACTAATCTATAGAATGAAAGATCCCAAAGTCGTCATTCTTCTTTTTGGATCTGGAAAGCTCGTTATTACTGGAGCGAAATTTGAAGACCAAATCGACGAAGCAGCATTGAAGGCAAGAGATCGTCTCTTCGAGCTTGGCGTCATTCGAATCCCTGAAGGTGAGGATTGGGGTCAAGTCGACGAAGAAGAAGATGACGATTGGTAGAAGAGACCGGGGAACCTGCCATGCCAAAACCAACACCGACTACAAATATTGAAAATGTCGTTGCATCAGTTGTGTTCAATCAATCTTTTGATTTAGATGAGATAGCTGCAACGATGCCTAATGTTGAGTTTGACCCGGAGAGATTTCCGGGCCTTGTCTACAGATTGAAATCTCCAAAGACTGCCACTCTTGTGTTTAATACTGGTAAGATGGTATGCACTGGTGCCAAGTCAGAGAAAGAGGCAAGGCGAGCCGTTCACAAGATCGTGAAGCTTGTCAACGAAGCTGGTATCAACATGTCGCGCAAGCCTATTATTACAGTTCAGAATATTGTCGCATCGGCAAACCTCGGTGCTGAACTAAACCTTGAACTTGCAGCGATGAGATTAGAAAACACACTCTATGAACCAGAGCAGTTTCCAGGATTGATTTATCGAATGAGAGACCCCAAGGTTGTCATCCTTCTGTTTGGTTCTGGGAAACTTGTCATAACCGGTGCTAAATTCGAGCCCCAAATCCAAGAGGCCGCCGAGAAAGCCTTTGACCGACTTCTAGAATTGAATGTCGTAAGAATTCCTGAAGGTGAAGATTGGGGACAAGCTGATTCAGATGAAGATGATGATTGGTAGCATTCTTGTCAACTTTAATGAAATTGAATACTTCATAGTTCGTTCGGTGAACTGCGGATGGTACCCAATTCTACATGATCCCTAACATGCACCTATCATTAACTTTCATCTAGTAATGACTGCAGGTCGATAGTTATACGCATCAACAATAAATACGTATCAAAGAATATCAAATGAGGTGAATAGGATGAGAAGAAGATCAATGTGTGTCCTCTTTGTTGTATTATTAGCTTCAGCCATGACCATTGGTTTGCTATACGTGTACTTCTCTCAAACACCCTTGGTAGACTATGATGAAACGCGGACCATCAACGAAGACACATATCCATCTGTTGAAAACATCTCAATCTATTATGATGTCTGTTTTCACAATGTGACATTCAATGTAGTTGATGACCCTGGCTTCATAATCAAGATTAATTGGAAGCTTACGGTCCTTGTCGAAGGTGCAAAAGGGAAAAACACTGGGCTTCAAGTTATCAATACTGTGAATGATGAGTATATGTCAATTCAGATATTGAAAGAAAATCCTAGTGATGTATGCGCACTAAACAAAGGCGATGCAGAAGCAACAGTCAATGTTACCATCAATCGAGTGTATACCCTTGACATCGAGGCGTCGGCAGGACATGGCAACATGAACCTAACTGCTAACAATGCGACATTTTCAAACATAAACTTCCATCATGGTATAAACTGTCCTGGCAACAATGGAATCTATATTACAAATTCAACAGTATATGGTGACCTGACTTGTCAAGTTGCGACAGGTACATTTTGGGTAGTACTGGATAATGTGACTATTGGAGGCACACTAACATGCACTCCAGCAAGCCAAGGTACACTAATAGAAATATGAAGGACTAATCCCAGAGTAGTCTCACTCACAGATCTTGACGATAAGGAAGTCCTCTATCCTCTACAGAGATTCACTACTGAGTAATCCAAAAAACGAAAATTTGTTCATACTCAGATTATGAGTATGTAAACAGGCTTTCTTTATCACGCAAAATTCGAGTTCGTTTGATTCGGAAAGTGAGTATGCGTTCT
>JAEOUM010000051.1 GCA_016839275.1 Candidatus Thorarchaeota archaeon | reverse complement strand
GAAAGTGTTGTAGGAGATGCCTTCATCGATGAATATGGTTACTACGAGCTCGACGTCTATGTGGACCCAATGAATTTTACACTGATGAAAGTTGGAACTCACGAAGTCTGGTCTTGGTATGCAGGAGACTGGGATGGCCCGATTCCACGGCTTCGAGAGGCTCGGTCGGCTGACAATTCGACCATAACAGTCTGGGGACGGATCGAATTCGACTTCAGTGTGAATCCGACAACCACCTTTGCTGGTGGAATCATTGATTATGATGGTGCAATCCGTTTTCTAAACGGGTCTCTTCTTCCTGCAGGTCAGAGTGTAGGTGTTTTCTTTGGCTCTCAAGCGAATACCACACGTCCGCTGAATTCGACTGGTGGTTTTCAATGGAGCTACATGATTCCTTTAGCCCAACCTGATGGAACCTATTTTGCAAGAGCAAATTGGACAAATCCCCTAAATTGGCAATACATCGTAGGCAACTGGAGTATCTCAATTCCAATTGATGTAGGTGCAGGTGGAACTAATCTCTGGATGAATCCTCTTCCTGATCCATTATTTATCGGTCAAGAAGTCACAATTTGGGGATATCTCACTCATGTTGTTAACGCCTCGGGTATTGGTGGGCAGTTGGTAGATATTTGGTGGAACACAGGGGTTCCTATCAATTTAGGTCCTGTTCTTACTGCTTCAGATGGCTATTTTGAGGTGAATTACACGATCCCTGCGGGATATGAGGGTCCTGTGGAGTATTGGGCATTCTTCAATTCTTCAGAACCTGCGCTTGCAGACTCAGAGCTGCTTCCCCATCTCTTCTCTAACATAAAACGGTATGACGTTTCCATATCTATTTTGGTTAATCCGGACCCAGTACGCCTCCTTCAGACCGTCAGAATTCAGGGGGTAGTAATGTTACCTGAGAATGCAAGTTCTCCACTTGCATTTGTGGAGATAGATATCTGGTGGGGTAATTCAACAGGTGATTACCTGCTTGGTACAGTATTGACAAACTCCTCAGGTGGCTATGTATTCTACTACCAAATTCCAGTAAGCCATAACATCGAGATTGTGTCAGTTTGGGCAAACTATACTTCACTGTTTCCAAACATTGCAAATGGCGAGTCTCTGCCCCGACCACTCTCGATTGAGACCACAACCACACTGATTACAGTGAATGAAGACTTCACTACCTATCACCTTAATGAAACTGCACTGCTCTATGGTACACTTCAGTTCTCCAACGGAACCCCCATCGCCTTTGAGAAGGTATACATTCACTGGGTCAATGCCTCTGGAACTTGGATTTTTGAGAAGTTCACAGATATCAATGGTGACTATCTGTTTCAATATAATTTCTCAATTAGCATGTCCGTAGGAATAATCGATGTATATGTCAACTGGACCTCTTGGACTCCGCTCTACGCTGATGCATTTGATACCTTAGTGCCGAGTATCATGCTTGTGAAATACGACCTTGAAATAACTCTGTTAGCCCCTACGCAAATCTATCTTGATGAGAATCTATACTTTGAGGGGGTCTTGTCCTATTTAGGCGGCTCTCCCCCTCTCATTGGCGAGCTCATCGAATTATCCTTCTATAATGGATCGGGTTGGCAGTTGTTAGGTTATCTACCAACCAATTCTACTGGTGGATTCAATGCCACACTGAATTTTCCAACGCCTATAGAATACACCTATCAGTTCCGGCTTCTGTATACAGCTACTGACCCGCTAAACAATGACGCTGTTGAGTATTTCAGTGTGGACACAGTCAAGTACACCCTCATCCTAGATATCACTGCACTACCCAATCCTGTCATGCTAAATGAAACTATCACAATACATGCCTTCCTCTATTATCAGCATAACGGAACACCAATTGCTAATGCTGTTGTGAGCATCTATTGGAATAATGGAACACTCTTCTATCTTGGAAATATCACCACAGATGGAACTGGACAGGCTGATCTCTACTACTCTGGCATGGATTACGATACAGTTCGCAGCAATATTGAAGTCTATGGATATTACGCTGGGACTGTCTATCGAGCTAATGTCGAATCGATACATACACTAGTTACACTTACCCAATGGTTAACAGAAGTGTATAATGTCGATACAGACTGGCCTACATATAGGCTGACCGAAACTGTGATTGTGACCGGTAACCTACGGTTCCTTCTGCCATCCGTACCCTATGCAGGAGTGCCGGTAGAATTGCTCCTATCGGGAATCCCTCTTGATAGTGCGGTGACCTTGTCCGATGGGTCGTTCACTCTGTACTGGACGATACCTCAAGACACACCTGTTGGATTCTATGACCTTGTGGTTCGGTTTCAATCACTCTATCCATGGATTGCGGATTCCCAAGCAGCTGTACCACAGTTTGAAATTTACGCTCCAGGATATCTATGGGTATCTTTCACTGTTACTCCCGCATCTCCAACGGAAGTATACATTCTAAATAACCTCCTTATCTCTGGTACTGTGACCTGGGATAATGGTAGTTTATATTCTGACTCCGAGATCTCGCTCTTCTGGGGTGATCCTCTTGGTACATGGTTCTTTATGAAGAACGTGACAACAAACGGGGTTGGTGCTTTCACGACTAGTTATCAAGTTCCTGCTGGAACTCCAACTGGCATTCGTCAAGTTTGGGCATATATCTATCCTGCAGGTTATGCGACATTTGGTATGTCCGCTCCGCAAACAATCATCGTTGCAACGTATTCTGTTATCATAACAGCCTCGGTTGATGTCACAATAGTACATCTAGGAGAGCAACTCACGTTTTATGGAACCGCTCAGTTCTCAAACACTACCCCTCTGAATGGATATGACATTGAGATATGGTGGGGTGGTATACTCCTCAATACAGCAACGATTACTGCTGGAACTTATAGCTATCTCCATTTAGTGACTTATTCCCAATCTCTTGGAGTCAGGTCAGGCTATGCTCAGTTCAATGCTCCGACAGCTGCTTTTGTGGACATCACTGAGAACTTTGCTGACGTCACTGTTCGGGAGTATGTCGATCTCTATCTTGATGTACAACCGGTAGTCGATGAATTCACAAGAGGTGATACCATCACTGTGACTGGTACTGTCACTAATGATGGCAGTTTCCCAGCAGATGGCGTGACTATTGAGGTACTTGCAAATGGCATGCCAACTGGTTTTACGGGTACCACCGGAGTAAGTGGCACTTTTTCAATCAACGTTGTTATTCCTTTCGATCAACCTACTGGGATTTACACCTTGACCATTGATTCTATAGGACCTTATCACGATGTCTTGTCCTCTCCTTCCTCCTGGATAGTATCTGTTTTCAAAGACTCAGTAATAGATGTCATGGTTAATGGTGGGGCGTTCATGCCCGGAGAAAGATTGGCAGTCACAATTCAACTTCATGATGACCAAGGCGATCCGATCAATGGTGTAACAATTCACCTCTTTCTTAACAATACAGAGATTGGGGCTCCGTTTCTAACCGATGGAAATGGTCAGACCTTCATTGTAGCTTTACCTTCTCCTTGGACAGGTGGTAGCGGAATTTTCATCGTTAGATCTGAATATAATGGTGGATCTTTCACAAACAGTCACAATAGCAATGCCGCTGAATCCATCCATCTATTCACTAATGTAGCTTTCAATCTTCTTTCTGCTTCACGAATTGATCCCGGTCAGACCTTTGTCATCGAATTTGAACTTCTCGACCCTGAGGGTAACTTCATAGAAAATAGAGATGTAGTCTTCAATCTCAACGGAAGTCAGATGATTAATCTTACAACGGGGTCAGATGGTAGAATCTCATATAGGTCATCTGCATATGCAGATGGTACTATACTTTACATCATACTAACACTCACATCAATAGATGCACCTGACATAGTATCAGGTCAATTTACAATTAGAATTCAAACTCAAGGCGGTAATATTTTGCAGGGAAATGACTTAATCATAGCAGGAATCTTACTAATAGGCGCAGTCATTGCCGTCTTGGCGTATCTGTACATAGTGAAAGGTATGTTCCGTTCAACAGTCATATCGAGGGGAGTTGATATCCCTACGAAGCTAAGAAACATCAAAAAACTTGCAGATGCAGGAAAATACGGTGCGTCCATTACACTTGCATATCGAACATTTGAGCAGATGTGTGGTACAAAAATGGGTTCTGAACGAACCCATTCAGAAACCGCTCGTGAGTACTTGGACCGTGTGCTTCACTCAATTCCTCTAGATGCTGCAACTGTTGAGCAATTCGTTCAAACCTATGAAGAGGCACGTTTCTCGCATCACGAGATGACCCGTGAGCGATATGAGGCCGCACTTCGAGTCTTTACAGATCTTTACCCAAGAATCGACTCTAGTGCACCTATAGAGTAAGTAACAAGGAGAAATACTGATGGGCTGGAAAGAGATCCTACAAGTTTGCCTTTTCCTATTCACATGGGTACCAGTGACGATACTGGCAGGGTACACCCTCATAGGTCTACAACCTGTCTACTCCCATGACTTCTCTATCTACAATGAGGATTGGAATGGTCTCAGCCAGTACAGAGGTACTATCAATGATACAGGACGACCTGTGTATGCTATCCAGGCTTCGATGAGCGTGGTTACAAGAGAAAATGGATCAGCTGTTCTTGTAATCATGGGTCCTGTTAGAGACTTCAGTCTTGATGTGACACTTGTCATCTATAGTCACTTGATGGCAGGAGGCGGTGTCTTGATAGCAGATGACTTTGGATCTGCTAACAGCTCGCTGTCAATCTTGAACTACTTAATGGGACAAGTTCTACCTGGAGGACTTCCAGCTAATGTGTCCGGTTTTCTCTCCTTTACAGGTGGAGTACTCCTTGATCTCGACTCATACGACCCCGCCAAAGAACCAAGACTGCCAATTATTAGAGACTTCCATAGTATTCTGGGGGCAGATCAAGGATTTCTCACATCTGGAGTGAATGAGCTGCACCTCAATTGGGCAACAGCCATCAATCCATATTCTCTTCTTGGATTGGGCGGAATTGCTTGGAGCACACCAAGATCTTGGTGTGAAACCAACATCACTGATCCTAGTCCAGATCCTGACCCCTACGAGTGGAGCGGCAGTCTCCCTATTGCTGGTGCAATTGATTTCGGTAGTGCAACAAATCAAAGTGGAGGTCGATTGGTCGCAGTAAGTGATCCAAGTCTCTTCAATAATGACATGTATGGTCGATTTCCAGATAACCAGCGGTTTGCCATGAATATCATAGAGTGGCTATCCCATTCTGACCCGTCACAGCCTGTCTTATTCTGTGAGGAACTTCTTGCGGTTCCTTGGAATAGCGGTGAGTTCTTCTTTGGTCTTTATCTTGGTCGTGCACTCTGGCTATCATCATTGCCATACCTTTATCCGTTGTATCCCATTCTGACCGCAGTCGGTATCAAGAAATATCTACCTGAGTTGAAAAAACCCGAAGTGAAGAGCGTTTCAGATGTCTTTCTCAGAAGAGGTCAGACATACTTCAGTGAACGGATGACCTACTATAGAACTGAAGGTAATTATGCACGGGTTGTGAAAATGCTACATCGTAAATTAAAACGTGGGCTTAGAAAGCAACAACAAATGACTGAATATAGCTCAAAAGCTCTTTGGGAACTGATACAGTATAAGGACACCAAATTAAGGGAAGGAGAGTTCCTTACAACATTAGCACGGATTGAAGAAATAGCCGCTGATCCAAATATGAAAATAAAGGAGAGCGAGATGATGGAGCTCTTCTTCTTTATGCGTAATATACAATCATTACTGATAGACACCAGATAATAATGAGGTAAAGAAATTGACAACAGATGAACCGAATGAGACCCCGATAGTCGAAACAACGGGAACAATGAGTATCGATGAGGTTCGCGATATCACCTCGGAGATCATCCGTGAGTGTAATCGAATCATTGTTGGCAAAGATGAGATTCTGTTGAACGTTCTCATCGCTATGCTAGCAAACGGACATGTAATACTTGAAGGCGTTCCAGGGCTTGCAAAGACCTACATGGCGAGGACTTACGCATCCATTCTTGGATGTGCCTTCAAGAGAATACAATTGACTGTAGACACTCTACCGGCAGATTTGCTTGGTAGCAACGTGTTCAACCAACGAACTGGAGAGTTCTGGTTCCGCAAGGGTCCTGTCTTTTCAAACTTGGTGTTGGCTGATGAGATTAATCGATGCCCGCCGAAATCGCAGAGTGCTTTGCTTGAGGTGATGGAAGAGCGACAGGTATCAATTGAGGGTGTGACGAGGAAACTACCCAGACCCTTTTTGATCATTGCCACCCAAAATCCTGTAGAACAGGAGGGCACGTACCCATTGCCTGAGGCGCAGCTTGACAGGTTTATGTTCCGCTTGATTCTTGACTATCCTACAGACGATGAGGAAGCTGAGGTCATTCGACGAAAGCATCTCGGAGAATCAACAGAACTTCGAGTTCTTGCTGATCCTTCAACGATGGTGCGTATGCAGAATACTTGTCAGACAGTCTTCCTCGAGGAAGATGTAATCAACTATATCCGAGACATTGTTGTAAGAACCCGGAACGATCCACAGATTCTACTAGGAGGATCACCCCGAGCTTCACTAGTCCTGATGAATGCTTCAAAGGCACGAGCTGCAATGCACGGTCGCGACTATGTAATTCCCGAAGATGTGAGAAAGCTCTCGGTTCAGGCGTTAAATCACCGATTAGTTCTCAAACCAGAGGCTGAGCTTGAAGGACTAACAGTTGAACGTGTTGTGACAAAGATACTTGGCGAAGTAGACTGTCCTCGATAGAACTGGAGAAGATTAGCTGTGATTACCCAGAGGGGCTTTGTTGTAACATTTGCAGGAGTACTCCTTCTAACAAGTGGATTCTCTTTTGTCAATTTCTACTTCATACTCTTGGGTGTCTATCTTCTCATCGGGTTAGTTGTAACCTTGCCTCTTTTTGCTCTCACAGCTAATATTGCCGGCATCGAAGTTGATCGCCAGATTGATAAAGTAAAGGTATTCTCAGGCGATTTTCTACGTGTCCGCGTCACAATTCGTAACATATCAAGACGGCATTTCGACTTTATAGAAGTGCATGATCAATATCCCGAGACGTGGATTCTCGCAATAGGAGAGAACTTTATCGCTTCTCGTATTGAACCAGGTAGTAGTATCATCTTCTCATATATTCTACAAGCAAGAATGCGCGGTCGTTACTTCATAGGTCCTACTGAAGTAATAATGCGTGATCGACTTGGATTTCACTATTACAAACGAACTCTAAAGGCACACACAGAAGTTCTTGTCTATCCAACTTGGAAAGACGTACGCCGAATGGAAGCTCTTGGAAAACAACGTCAGCTTGGGCTCATGTTTGGAGCACATAGAACAAAGACAGTCGGTATGGGATCCGATTTTGTAGGCTTTAGAGAATATGTACCTGGTGATGAATTCAGACTAATTGATTGGAAAACTAGTGCAAAACGTGGCGATATGGTCATCAAGCAGTTCGAAATGGAGAAGAAGATCCAAGTCATCTGCATGGTAGACACTAGCGGAAGTATGGGAAATGGATATCCAGAGAACACAAAGCTTGAGTATGCAATCAGAGCTGCAGTGCTTTTGACCCATATCGGACTCGAGCGAAAGGATCTCATCGGTACTTGTGTGTTTAGTGATATTGTTCACAGCTACGTACCACCAGGAACTCGTCCAAATCATATGTATAATGTCTTAGAGGCATTAGCAGGAGCTGAGCCCAGGGGTTGGAGCGACTACGAAACTGCAATAACCTATGTTGTGCAACAGACAAAGAAACGCTCGTTCTTCATATGGTTGACAGATCTTGAGGAGAGTCCTGCACCTTTGCTCAATGCAATGAAGGCACTAGTGGCAAATGGACACAAAGCTATGGTCATCAGCCCATTTGGACCCTGGTTTGAAGCACCAGTCGGACAGTTTGGCCCTGTGGAAAAGGTACTCTCCGAAGCTGTTTCTGAAGAGCTATGGGAACGAAGAAACAAGATTGCACAAGCACTTGCACGATTTGGGATTCCAGTCGTCAATGTTGGTCCTGAAGATTTCCTACCAACTATAATCAAGACCTACGAGCAGGCAAAGCAAAAGGGGGTGGCAATGTTTTGAGAGTTGTTACATGGATTCTCAGGATTGCTTCAATGGCTACCTTTGCAGGGATGGCCTATCTTGTGTATAGCCTGCTAGATTCTAATGACATTTGGCACTGGGCTGCACCTTATGATTTCGTAGTTACTGTGTTCCGATTATTGTCATTACTTCTCTTCTTTATGACAAGTACAATGATTAGTGGCCTTGCTGCTGCGTTTTCAGGTAGTATTCCCAATGATGTAATTGTGGGTCTCTACAATACACTTGTTCTTCGATCATGGTACATGCAACCATATGGAGTATCGGGTCCAATGACTAATCTTGCAGATGTTTGGACCTCTTTCCAATCAAATCTTACAAGTGTGCTCGCAGCTCTCTGGGATAATACATTCCTTTTCCTATATTTTCTGTTTGCTGGAATCGGTATTGTTCTATTTTTGCAATCTCTCGTCCGAATGGATCATAAGTACGTTGGTGGTGCTTTTCTCTCAATTCAGACAATTATAATTCTCGCTGCATTCAAAATGCTGAGTGTACCTAATCTTGATCCATTTCCCTCAGATTTCCTAGTCTTTCTTGGTAATTCTTTCCAACTCCTAGCTTTGGTTTCCTTTGCATATCTTGAAGTAAGCTATCAGATGATCTATAGCTATTCGGTAGGCAAACCAATTGAGGATCGAGAGGAAACCCTCAAGAAACAGCTCCTTGCACTTAGGCAAGCCACAAGAAAACAGGATGCCATTGAGCGCGGTGAGAAGGTGAGCACCACAGGGATGAGTCGCACGACTGGAGCAACTGCATTCTCATTCCTTAGAGAAGCTATCGAACGAAAGGTCGTTGGATCACAGGATGCTCTAGAGAATCTTGATGCGATTTCAGATGTTCGTCGACTCCAAATTTTTGTTGATGAACTTCTACAGACTGATTCAAAGGCAAAGGATGAGCTTACTGCAAAAGCTGCTTCACCGTCGTCTGCTTACGTGATTGGATCTACAATCACAGGCTCTGCAATCAGGTTCCTGAGTGTTATCGCAATAGCTTTCATATTCCTAAATCCGAACGTACTCATTCTTCTTCTGTCCCTACCCCCTGGAATTAGGTACAGTATTGAGCTCCTCCAGCCAGAAATTATTCTTCTCCTTCTTGTTCCGATACTTCTTGCTTTTCCATTTGCGGCGATGGTCATCACTTGGTTTTCTAGGAGAGAAATCGTCGAAACGGAGGAACTCACTAAAGAGGAAAAAGAGGCTGAAAGGCAGAGAAAGAGAGAGTTTGCACGACGACGAAAGGAAGCCGCAAAAGCTCGTAAAACACGGGCAAAAGTACGGAAGAAACGCAAAGGATTCGAAACAGAGGTTGATGAGTGGGACAAAGCCTTGGAAGAAGCCTATCGGCGATAGAATGATTGCGAATGCTTTTACAATGCAGATAGAATCGCTGTTATTGCTGTCCCAAGAACCCAGACAACCGTGACAACAGCTTCTCCTGCCACAATCCCACTGAGGATTCTGCTAATTCTGTTATAATTTGCATCTTGAAGCTCAATCTGTTGTTGTAATGGGTCCGCCTTTGAGATAGGTTCCTGCGGAACTTGTTTCTTCTTAACTACGTAATTGATGTACCCACCAATAAGAATTGCAACTGCTGTAGCAGGTGGGATTAGCACTCCAACAACAAGGCTCATTGGACTTAGACCACGTTTGTTGAGTTCTCGTCCGACAAGAAATCCACCAATTGCAAAAGAAATCAAATAGGCGAACACAAGAATTGGGTGGACATTTTCGAACTGATTCATCCCAGGAAGCTGAAACTCTCCAATTCCCTGAAGACTGATTACGAGAAATCCAAAAAGTTGTGCAGCAGGACTTGGTAGATCTGTTCCCCCAAAACCGTTGTATGTATCAAACAGAGTAAAGGTGATGAACGAACCTACTGTTGTGCCTAGCATAGCTCCTACAAAGACTGCTTTCAGAATATCTCTCCCTCTAACTGCAGTTAGTCTTCCAAGTCTGAGATGTACTAGTAGTGCAATTGCAGCATCTTGAAGTGCACCAAGCATCGAAATGAAGGTTGTAATGACTGCGAATGAAACTTTGAATAATAGAATCGCTGGAATTGCTACAATATCTGTGATATATCCTGCCAGCATCCCAGTTTCGCTAATAGCACGAGCGGTGAAATACACAGAGATCAGCGCGATTGGTGTCCCAATCAAAAAGAGAAGCCAGTGTATCTGGATTCCAGGGAATGGTTCGATGAACCAGAACACAATAATGCCTGCAATCATGAAAAGAGTCAATGATACAAAAGAGATCCACGGAGGGAGTTGGCCTCTTCGTGATTTGAGGTATGCACGAGGATCTGCAATAATCTCTCGAACCTCTTCTTTAAACATCTCAATTGAAAACAACTCCTCTTTGACTCTCATTATACTCGGGCGTGAGTCACCCCTTTGGGGAGTTTCTGCAACCACATCCTCAGCACTTTCTTCAGTGGTAGATGATGTTTTTTCTTCAGGCTCCTTGGGTGATATTCCCTCGTCAGGTTTCTTTTTTCGGCCGCCTAGGAAGTCGCCAGCAATTACGGTCACAAAGACTCCGAGGGCTATGTATATTATCTCTGCCCTTTTGATATGTTGTTCATACATAATCGATGGATTGGCTCCCTCCAAGAGTAACCATATTAGAAATGAAGCCAAACTTCCAATGCCCATTATTATTGTTCTCTTCCAACCTACAAAGAAACCAATTCCCGCCATCATTGGGGAATTACTAATTCCAATCCATCCCGGTACAGCTGATGCTGCTGGAATTACTCCTCCTAAGGCATGTGGAAACGAGCTCAAATCTGCCCCTGTTAGGCTTTCTGCCGCCTTTATTGTACCTATCCAAGCTGCTGACGCTGTGATGCCAATTCCAACTGTCTTTTTGGCTTCCGCATCACCACCAATCGAATTAATCGTATATGCTTGAGGTTGAACTTGTGGCCAAGGTTCATTTTTAAAACGGTTTCTAAAAGGAGCCAACAGAATAATACCAAAGATTGCACTTAGTCCTGTGACGAGAATGATGAAGCTGAGTGTGATGATGGCATTATAATCAACATGTGTTATGTTGAATAGTGGATTAGTTGGATCAAAGATTGCAATGGCTGGAAATGTTATCAGAACTCCAATTGAGACCATAGCTGATGAATTAGCAATCGCTACAACTATCGTATTTTCCTGTGGTGTGTATCTCCCACCAATACTTAGCAAAATAGCTCCCAGCATCTCAGCTCCTACAAGGAACACAACGCCAAGTTTCAAGGCAAGCCAGATTCCAAGAAATGTCATAATTACCCCGACAATTAATCCAGTTCCGAGAGCACGTTTTGTTAGAGGATATTTTGGTTCGGCAAGAACTGCACCATAGATGAGCAATCCAGCTGTTGCCATTATGACTGTGTGATGGAATGGAACAAGCACGGACATAAACCAGCTAATTGACAAATAGATTAGAGCGATGAGTGAGAGTACAGCAAGTTCTGACTTGTTGGGAGGTTGTTTGAAGATTGAAAGGTAGAGTAGCGCACACTCTATGATAAGTGCAATTATTGCATTTGGATTGGCCCATCCACCCCCTCCTATTATCTCATACAAGAGATAGAAAATCCCTGCGAGGAAGAGACCTGCCAGTAATGCCCTTGTCGAGTTGGGGAAGATGCTTCGCAATCGTTTGCGAATCGAATATGTCATCTTCTTCATCAAGGGTTTCTCCGGGTCGGAGCGCATGATTAATTTCAAATCAGACACTCGAGGGCTTCTATCGTGAATGTAAAGTCCTCTATTTATAGTTCTATATCATGACTGAGAGTCTCTCAAGGGCAATCTCCTTCGTGAGACCCCTTACAAGAAGTACCTTTTCTCGGTTCTTATGACCTGACACCAATGTAATTGCACTGGTGGTGACTCCAAGTTCTTTTGCCATCTTCTTGATGAGTTCAGTGTTCGCTTTTCCCTCACGAGCAGGTCCTGATAGATTCAAGTGTATACTCTCGGGGGCTCTCTCTGCTATGAACTCCTTTGATTTAGAGTTTGGTTTCACAAATACTCTGATGAAGACCCCTCTCTCGCTCTCCCAAATGGAATTCGTACTCATGGCTGAGGACTTATCATTGGATTGCATAATAGTGTTGTCAGATTGCATTGAGGAGCTATCAAGGATTTGTTTATTTGGAGAAGCTTCGGGGAACATCTTAAGACCGTATGTTCAACGGGGTGAATTCATAATGAGCGATCCTGTAATGGATGCATATACAATGGCATACAACAGTTCGGGTAATATGGTGCAAGCCTTTGGTGTAATTACTGAAGCTGGACAAGTCCTATGGCAGAGCAATAATTGGGATCTGACCGCAGATGCCAGTGGTCTCATTTCCGCTGTGAAATCTCGCAGTCCTGCAGTTACACAGAATAATATTCGCTACTCCACGATGAGATCTACTCCTGAGAGCTTAGTCGCTCGTAATGTTCAGGGGAATGGAATTCTAATCTTGGCAAAGATCGAAGGTCAAAAATGGGTCGTTGCTTGGAGTGCACCAGATGCTCAGCCTGATGGTGTCTATGTTGATGTTGACCGAGCCGCAAAGGCGCTGAAGGGAAAAATCTGATTACATCACCATGCGATGGATATTGAGGAATGTTCCAAAGGAATAATTCCCTGTCATCGCTAAGGAGGTCCTGACTTGGAATCTGCTATCAGTCGACAGTGGTATCAACTCTATGAGAATAATCCAAAGATACAGGCTTTTGCTGTGGCAAAGGGAGAAGAAATCGTCTGGCAGACTGAGAACTGGAACCTCTTAGAAGATATTAAACAAATAGTGGCAGCACCCAAGGATGCTGCAGGGAATATTTCCGCCTTTGGGGTGAAATACAAGAGGGTCACATCCACTCAAGACACCTATATTGGAAGTACTTCCAATAAGGGGCATCTCCTCATTGTGCGAATCAACGAAAAGGGCTGGGCTATTGCCTGGGCTGAATCCACGGCAGTTCCTGAATTGGCACTTATTGACCTTACTAAGACAGCTATTCACCTGAGCAACGATGTCAGATAGTTTGAGCTATTTCTTGAGCATGCTTTTCATTAACTCTCTGAATCAGAGTCCACTACCAAATAATGCCTCTCAAACTGCTGTCATTCTTTGAGATGCATGAACGTCTAAGTTGTCATGACCTTCCCTAATCAATGGGTTGGTTCGGAAATAGAATCTCTCGTATCTTCATTATGACTTCGACATATTCCTTAGATCCTGCTGCATAATAGTCTAACAGAGTCCCGTATATTTCTAGGACTTTTTTATCCGCAACATCGCCCTTGACGAGCTCAGCAATCTTTGTGCGCCAAGCTGATTGCATAACGACTTGTTTCGTCATAAGCTCAAGCAATTCTTTATGTTTGCTCTCTGGAATCTTCAGATCAAAGGATTGAAGCATTGTTTCAACAAAGGGTCCCATCTTCTTGGAGATTGTCACGCCTCCGCCTGTCCATTCGCCTTTAGTCAAAACAAATCCCATTGCTGTGCGTCGCCAGTAATCTGTGGTCCGTTTTCCTGTAGTCACAGTCCCATAGTTGATGACATATCCCCCCTTTTCCAGTGTAGGGAGATGATGGTAGACTTGGTTCTTTGAAATCTCAATGTCTGGACCACAACACTCTGTTGATAATTTCACTATCTCAAGAACACTAAGAGCATTGCGTTTCACATCTCTCACTCGGATAATCTTGTCACCATTCTCATCAACGCTCTCGGTGGTCAGTGTATCGTCAATACCCTCTCTCAAGACCTGCAAAATATGATACCTTACAGGTTCATCTAAAATAGTCGCTCGCTCTTCATCCGTGATGAATACGATCTCTCGTTGTGGCTTTTTCCCCTCTTCGGTTAGCACAATTCCCTTCAGGCTGTCTGTGATTTCATCGCCCATCTATTAGTTCACCAATGCTTTTTGTTTTCGAAGTCATTTCAAATTCTGAATGAAATGACGCTTTTGCGCCAACAGGTCCCTCTTGGGTCAAAACATACCCTGTCTTGGTTTAAATTGATAGTTTATTACATTTAAAACTATTGGTAAATGCTTATGAATAAAACCATTTGTTTGGCAAACGATTGTATTTAATGCGTAATATAAATGGTTTGTTAGACAATGGTTTGTGACACAAACCTTATATGTAAATGTACTATTACTACAGGTGTGAAATACAATGAGTTACGGAACGAACGCTCAAACCTACTATGGAACTCAGAACGAGAAGATGGCTCGAGTCTACACACTTGATGCCATTGGATATGCTTACATCTACAGGAGGTAGAACACATGGCACTTGCAAAATCAGTCAAGAGAAAATACGAGCCGCGGAAGCCGATCTCCACAGACGCAATCACTCACTCATACATGTACAGGTAGATGGATGAGAATGAATCGAGAAAACAATGCCATTTGGTCAAACCATGGTCATGAGAAGATCTCAGTGGAGGCTTCTAAGCAAACAACTGCAACTATAGATGAAGTACTCCTGTGGGAAGCCACATGAGTGCTTCACACGCTTTTTCTAACTATTCATGTCTAATTCTCTGAATGGTACCTATGTTTTTCATTTTGTGAATACCATCTGGTAGAATGTATCATTCATGACATAACTGACCTCTACGTTGCGGGCTTTTTCAGGGAGAAACTCCAGTGGTGGTCGTGCTGCGAATAGTGAGTTTGTCTTGATGATTTCCTTTCCCTTTTCCGTGTTTTTCATACGGGGAGAAAGTCCTTCATCTACTACAATTACCACTCCGCTTGCTCGTACTATTCTGAGCATCTCACTCAAGGCTCCATGGATATCGGAGAATGTATTTATGCCGCCAGTATGGAGAACAATATCGAAGAAATTACTCTGATAGGGGATATTGAATACACTCCCGTGCGTCAGACAGATGTCGATACCTAGCTCCCTGATTTTCCTTTTAGCCACCTTCAACATTCCCGTAGAGAGGTCCATGCCATGGAGATTGAACCGACCCATTTGATTCTTGAAATGGGAGTGTAGCGCAACGAAGTTTGCTGCGGTTCCTATACTCACATCGATAATTCTCGATGGGCCCTCAATTGGTAAGAACATTAGGAATTGTTCACGTTCCCTCATCATATCAATATCCAGCCATTCATCGTAGTATTTGATCTGCTCATCGTAAGACTCAGCCATCTCATCATACTCTTTAATCCACTTGGCATCCTTCTCACTAATTGGGGGATAGACTAAGGAGGGAATACTATCAATAATAGACCAGCTATGCCCCCGTTCGCAAACAATTTGTCCGGTTTCAATATTCTCATCCAATAGAATATCTCTATCGAACTTGAGTTTCTTCCCACACTCTGGACACTTGAGAGCGGATAGATGCGGTTCTTTCACTGGTCTAATACTCCTACTGCATCTCAGCAGCAGTGATTAAAATATGAATCGAATGAGATTTTGAAAGTCGTAGGATATGATGCCCTATAACATCTTATTTTGGATAATTGTTTCCACAGTTGCGATAACGGTCTTGACAACCTGCCATTGGATGAATACTACAAGTCTGCTTCGGATTTGCAGAGACCATGGCTGTGTAGTGTCATCACCCGGTAGAAATACCCCTATGCTCTCACTTCCATCGATATTCAGAATGAGCATCCGTGTTGGTTCCCACTCTTCCGAGGATAGCATGGGTGTCTGAAACACCTCTCTAAAACTCTCCATTAGCAAATCCTTACTTGGCATAGCTATACGTATTGTGAGATACCGATCGAGTCCAGCGACTGCCTTAGCTCCAGGTGTTGTGGTGATAAGCTCAATATCCACTCCGCGGTTCTTTGCGGTACTGAATGCCCCCCT
Organism: Candidatus Thorarchaeota archaeon; assembly: GCA_016839275.1. Classification (GTDB taxonomy): domain Archaea; phylum Asgardarchaeota; class Thorarchaeia; order Thorarchaeales; family Thorarchaeaceae; genus SMTZ1-45. The sequence continues at coordinate 12,514 of JAEOUM010000051.1, read as the reverse complement.
TAGGTGACTCAAAAGAACAGGAGATGCGGATGCAATATGCACATATTCCTTAGCATTTTCGATTGCTGTTCTCATGCCCATGATTACCTGTTCCATGCCTTGCACAGCCCATGCAAACTCCTTGGCTTCCGTTCCTCTCAGCGCTTGAAGCCCTTTCAAGATCTTTCGGGCACTGGCTGCAGAGCTTGTAACTTTCTCCTCAAGATGGTCCAGAGCTGCATCCACAGGCGCAGGATCGAATTCAGTGGGATCGGTCCCAGGAGTCTTTTTTATTATACCTCTCTTCTCCAGAAGCTCAAGTGTTTCGTATACCTTGCTTCTAGGAATTCCCGAATCCTCTGCAATGGTTCTTGCAGTTGATCTACCAAGCTTGACAAGTGAATGATATGCCTTAGCCTCATTCTTTGTAAGGCCGATACTGGTCAAATCATCGACGATTGTGTTTTGTGCCAAAGGACTCACAGATATCCCATGTATGATTCTGATTTTAAAATCATTGTCACTTTAGGAGTGACACATATTCGTCTACTCATTGTCGATATCTTCGCCTTCCATTATCCTCTCTATTTCATTCAACCTATTTACAACAGCAATTCCCTTGTCTGTCAAAGAGATGTAGGGACTATCATTCTCTCCCAAGAAATGGAAGATAAGGTTCTCATCGAGCAATCTGTCGCGAATACTGTAGAATGTGTCCTTGTTGTCAAACTTACAGATCAGATCTTTCTCGAAGCGGTCTCCCCACATAAGTTCGAACAGGACTTCTCTTACTTCCCAACTCGCAAGAAATTCTAGAGTCATGATATCTATCAATACAACGGAGAGCATAATGAAGCATTCGTTGTCACTCCTATCGTGACACTAGCATAATATGGTTTGAGTCCTCTCTTGTATACAGGTGATTACGCTGACCTCGATTGTTGAAGTAGCAAATCTTGAGCATATATACAGTGGCGGAACGAAGGCTCTAGACGGGCTCTCTTTTTCAATCAGTAAAGGAGAGGTTGTTGGTATTCTTGGTCCCAATGGTGCGGGAAAGTCGACAACAGTAAAAATGCTGACCGGAATCTTAAAACCCACCTCTGGGAGTGTACGAGTTTCAGGGAATGAAGTCGCGGAGCATCTTGATGTTGTCAGAAAAATAATCGGTTTCATGCCTCAGGAGACTGCTCTGTATGAAGATTTGACAGCGCAAGAAATTCTCGAATATCATGCTGAACTGTATGGTGTGCCAAAGAACGAGGTGAAAGAACGAGTAGCCAAGATGCTTGATCTAGCAGGGCTTACAGCTCGTAAAGATGATTTGGTTAAGACATACTCCGGAGGGATGAAGCGGCGTCTTGCTTTGGTGCGGTCTATTCTACATGACTCTGAGCTGCTAATCTTGGATGAGATGTCGCTTGGAGTAGACGTACAGAGTAGGAATCTTATCTGGAACCAAGTCCGTAAAATGAAGAAGGAAGGTAGGACAGTCCTCTTTTGTACGAATTATATGGATGAGGCGGAAGCCCTAGCTGATCGTGTGATAGTCATTGATAATGGCCACCTTGTCGCCATGGGTACACCAAATGAACTAAAGCGGAAGTATGTTGGCGACTACTTGATTGAGGTTCAGATTGATGGAATGGAGTCTGAGAAGGGTTTTGACTGGTTAGAACAGAAGATTCAGCTTGAGGTGGAGAAGGTTTCTGACCCATTGAACGGAGGACCAAGGACAGCTTGGATTCGTAGTACTGCAGGTCCCACAGACCTTCCAATTGTCATTAGCAGATTGACAGAGAGCGGCCTTATTGTGAAACAGACCTCCATGAGAGAACCGTCTCTAGGGGATGTATTCCTAGCCATTACTGGTTCGATGTTGAGGGATTGAGATGCTACGAGAGATTGCTGCTATTGTAAAGAAAGACCTGAAGCAGGCTAAGCGTGACCCAAGATTTCTTGGTCCCAGTCTCATAATCCCTTTAGTATTTCTCTTAGTATACACAATCATGTGGAACAGTGTTGGAGGCGGGGAGTCTTTTGCCTGTGGTCTTGTGGTAATGGACACCTCTCATGAAGCAGATGAAATGGCTAATATCCTGGAGAATATGGCTTCTACCACAAATCACACTTGGTTCAGTATTGAGAGATACGACCTTGATACAGCAAGAGAGCTTTACCAAGGTGGTTCACTTATCGCATATATCGTGATACCTACAGGTTTTGGGAATAACATAACAACGGAGCAAAATGCGACAGTAGTGATGTATATCAACAATGCCAATGACGACATTGTCAAGAACTACGTTCATAGACTTGAAGCTGCGGTGTTGCTTTTTAATCAGGGAGCAGTGTATCCTGAGTTTGATCAATCCTCTGCTCCAGTGTCCATTGAGGAGTCCTATAGCAATACTACCACGCCTTCAAATCTATCATACATGGCTGCAGTGGCAATGCTTCTTTCTCTAATGACCTGCGCTTTGGCGAGTCAAGCTATGCAGACAGCCACCGAGTTTGAAACAGGTGCAATCCAGGACACGTTGAACTCACCAACACCCCGTGTCGCCTTGGTTCTTGGTAGAACTATCGCTGCCATACCAAGATCATTCTCTGCATCATTGATTTCAGCACCTATCATCTGTCTAAGTATGAATGTCTTCCCAATTGGTAACATAATCATCTTGTTTGGAATAATGGTACTGTCTATCCTCGCTTTAGTCCCAATTGGCGAACTAATCGGTTTGAAAATCAGAAACAGGGAGCAGGCTCTACTTGCCGGTGTGCTCCTCTCAGTTATTGGTTTTATAGCAGGCGGTGGTATGGCTCCAATCTCTCTTTCGCCTGCGAGTATCAGAGTCATCGTAGGAATAATGCCAATGACTCACTCCTTGATTCTCTGGGCGAGAGTCTTTTTCCTTGACACGACTCTTGGGTTGGTCACAAGTTCCCTATTCCTGTTTGCCACTTGGCTCGTGATGTCTGCAGTTGTGGTGCATCTCATGAAGAAGGAGGTAGAGCAATCGTGAATCAATCGTTTAGAGTTGTCAAGGCATGTTTCTTCAAGGAGCTGCGTGTCTGGCGGCGAAACCCTCGAAAACTCATGCTGGTGATTCTTCTACCCTTGATGTTTTTCATAGGATTTAGTCTACTCATGGGAGGCGTGTACTATGGAGCAGGTGTTGATACAGCGCTTGTTGTAGAGGAACAGAATCCAGGACTCTACACAAATGGATTGATTGAAATTCTGCAAGAAAGTGATACCATCCCACCCAGACTGAATCCCATACCTATGGATGCAGAAACTGCTGATGCACTTTTTCAGAGTGGCGACATCCTACTTGTAATTACAATCCCTGAGGGATTTGAGGAGGCTCTTGCAAGTAACGGAACAACATCTATCCATATTCAGGTAGCGAATATTCACGAAGATCTGACTAAGAACCTGAGGATGCCTGTCATTCGCAAAATCGATATCTTCTACCAGACATACCTTCCGAATCACTCATTGGTTGATTTTGAAATCGAAACATTACGTCCTTTTTCACCTCCTCGTCTTGGCTATATGGCTTGGACAATAGCAATCTACTCTATCATGTTCAGTGCAATCTTTGCTGCTGGATCCGCCATGACTCAGGAATTCGAGCAAAAGACGATGAATGAGCTTACGCTATCGAATCAACCGCCGCAATACATCTACATTGGAAAGATGTTCAGTGCTGTGGTGATCAGCTTTATTGCCCCGCCTATTCTTTTCACACTAAGCTATCTTATGTTTGGTATCTGGCCCTTAGGAGATCTTCTGACATTTTTCTTATTGACTACTTTGCTCTCTCTGTTCTGTTCGGGAATAGGAATAATTGCAGGGGCAGTCTTCCGTAATTCTGTGTTTGTTGTACCCGTAGCAGCTCTCGGTGGTATTTTCTATTGGATTGTTGGTGGTGGAATAGCACCACTCGAACTTGTAGGATCTTCATTTGGTGCATTCAATGAATATCTACCAGTAGCCAATGTATATCGGTCTTTAATTAGGATGTTCATCGATGGAAGTTATAGCTGGTTAATTGTAGATATCTCAGTGATTGGTATCTTCGCACTTGTGTTTGTCGTACTCTCTCCATTTGTGGCACACAGAGTTGCGCAGGTGAACTTTGGACAAAAGCTGCAAAATCTGAGGAGTAGAAGGAAACGCAAATAATCATCCACGTGCCGGGCTACAGATAGCATAGAGGTAGTTGGATTGGGTTGCCTCAGTGTCTTCTCCATAGACCATTCTCCAAGAGAATGATCTTTCCCTGAATCCGTATTGGTGAAGTAAGTCTACTGCTTTGATGTTTTTCTCAAGCACACCGACCTTCAGAATTTCTCCTTCCGTGTCTTTACCAAAGCTTAGTAGGAGGTATTCTGCTGAAGTATCAGGCTCTTTCATCGCCCAGGGACCTATTCGCACAGCGTTCGCAGTGGTACTACCCATGATATATCCTTGGACTCCTGAATCCGTTACCAACACTTTGCAATGCTCTGGGTGTGCAGAAAATCGCATTCTAAGGAAGTGGTCTCTTCTTCCACCAAACAGACCAGCATCTATGTCTGAAACTAGGATCAAGTCCTCCTTTTTCATATCTCGAACATGGTCTGACACTTTTCCAGAAATTGTACCTTCTAGCCGTAAGGATTTGCAAATTTTTCTAAATCCTAACCTCTCGTAAAGTGTCAACGCTTTTGGCACTGCATCTATGAGCATCGACTTTGCTCCATGAGTACGAAGATAGCTCATTCCATACTCCATGAGAGTCTTACCACACTGCTGCCCCCTGCACGATTCTAGCACTATTAGGTTACCTATGAATCCGAAGACCCCGTAGGAAACCGTACAGACCATACCTATCGGTTCTGATTCAATCTCTCCAATAAAACAGCCATGAGGATCATATTCCAGTAACTCCTCAAAATCATGTTTTGTACTACTCCATCCCTCGGTAGTTGTCAGGGTCAACGCGAAATCTATGTCTTCATAAGACATTGGTCTGATTTGCATCAATTCAACACTTCACTCAATTATGTAAGTAAGATAGTTCCATATGATATAATCCACGAACGCAAGGATAGGCTCAGCCTAAATCTATTGGTATTTCAATCAAGTCGATAGGTTCAATCTCCATTCTGCGTCTGTTACTTAACCAGAAAAGACCAAAGGAGAACAACGACATAGTCACGGCAAAGAACATCATCGGTACATATCCTGGCCAGATAGTATAGATTAATGCAGCAATAATCGGTCCAATAACTCCAGATAAGGCTAGTATTGATGATAAGAGCCCGGCAGCTGTTGATCTATCCTTATTATTCTCTGTTACATACTTCAGAGCTCCGACATAGAGACATGCCCAAGATAGCCCAAGTGCAATCTGCGAAGGCAATATCTCCACTATATCTCTAGCTAATGGAAACCATGCAAATGTAATAGCTGAGGCGAGGAGTCCTATCAGTATTAATTTTCGACTTCCCATACGATCTGTAATAGACACCATGAAGATTACTTGTGCAACAGAATTGGTTGCTTGGACGATTGCAATAGTAAAGGGGGTTCCCCCAAGATCATATAGGAAAAGAGGCCATAGAGTCCAGACTGCGGCTGCACTACTGTGTCTGAGAAGGACTGCTAGATAGACATGTAGATTTCGTTTGAAGGTTTCGACTGGGAACAATGGTACTCTCATTGAAACCCTTGGTATCCTTGGCAATAATAGAGCTGATGCAAAAGCAATCGCCAAGAAGAGCGTAGACATGACGAAGGCGTAATAGATGTTATATCCCGCTGCATATCCTGCTAATAGAGTGCCAATTGCCCAGCCTGCTGCACCCCAAGTGGCAAAACGTCCCATCTTGATTCTTGACTCATACGCATACGCAGCGAGTGCTCCGGGATACATTCCTATGCAGAAACCATTAGTCATGCGTATAATGAATAGTGTTTCTAGGCTTGTTGATACAAGAAGCATCGAGAAGCTGAGTGTGGTTAATAAAAGACCTAATCTGATGATTACCCGTCTACCGTAGATGTCGCCAGCTCTACCAAAGATGTAAGATGCGATGAAGGAGGCTGCTGCATAACCCCCTACTATGACAGTGATGAAGATTTCTGATATACCGAGTTGTTCCCTTGCCAGAATAGGCATAAATGTATAGGCTGAGAGCATAGCAGCTCCAGCCATTATTTGGATGGTCTCAATCTTCAAACAGATATCACTGAAGTGGCGCAATTACAACTCCTTTTCAATAATCCTATGTAATCAAGAATACGAAAAGTTGTGTTCTGTTGCAAAACCTTTTCTCTTCTCAATTGGAAGTTACCTTGAAGACTATCGACAGGATGTGAGAAGATTGGTCAAATTAACTCCAAGAATAAAGTTCATCGCAATTACTATTGACGAGTTGCTGCTAGTTCCGCTTCTTATTGTGCTCGCCTACTATTTTGTGCCTGAGCTACTCCCAGTCACGATAGTCGTATCCTTCATTGGTGCCGCCATATTCGTTGCCATCAAATATTATTTGGTTTATGATTCTCTAAAGGAGGGTTCATATTATCTCTATGATCTCGCAGGGACCAGATGTATGGTGATTGAACAGGTCACGCACAACTCGGGGAAAGTAAAGGTGGGAGCTGAAATCTGGGACGCCAGATCCGAGTATGAAGAGATTCCTCGAGGAACAGAAGTAGTCATTGTTTCTAGAGAGAATTTCAAGGTGCGTGTCAAACCTTGGCAGAGTGACCAGAATTAGTGAACGAGAAATTTCTCGATGAGATGCAGAATCATCTCAACATCCTTCAGGTTAATCATCTCAAAGCTACTATGAGAATATCTACACGGAACTGCAATGACCGCTGTCATCTGACCTTGAGCAGCAAATTGCACACCATCAGTGACGTAGTTATGAAAGACAGCTCGTTGGACAGGTATCTCTTCCTTTTCAGCAGTGTTTAGAATCTCTTGAATCAGTGTGTGTGAATAATGCATTGCATTGTCCTTGATGACTACAACCGGTCCCTTTCCCAAGGCAACTCCAGCTTCTCCCTTTGTACCCGGATAGTCATCAGCAAGTCCAATATCAAGGATGAGCACTCCATCGACATCAAGCTCTCTTGCAATGGCTGCAGCTCCCCTAGCTCCAAGTTCCTCCATGACTGTTGATACAAATGTGATTTTTGGGCGGGATGTTGTTGGAATCTTCGATAACTTCTGTGCCAGCAATATCATAATGACAAGCCCAATCCTATCATCCATTGATTTGCCGCACAAGTTATGTCCAACTTGTTCGACAGGAGCGGCATAGATAATCGGGTTTCCAATATGAATACCATACTCTTCAACCTCTTCTCGAGAGTTGAAACCAATATCAAGGAACACTTCTTCATAGGTGGGAATTCGAGTCTTACCCTCCTCACCTGCAATATGAGCTGTCTTGACAGCAAAACATCCTGGAATGAGACCTTTATCCGTCATAACCAAAACCCATTGTCCTGGGAGAAGCCGCAAATCTGGCATATGCCCTTGAGTATTCCACTTGGCATGAATAAAGCCTCTTTCATCAATCTGACTTACAAGGAAACCCACTTCATCAGCATGAGCAATGATTGCATAATGCTTCTCTGTTCCTTTCATTGTGGCAACAAGGTTTCCAATCTTGTCGAGAGTAGTTTCATCACAGTAGTTGCCTAGCTCTCTCTTCACTATATCTTGAACAAGTTCCTCTCGCCCAACTGGTCCTGGAGTTGCGGAGAGGGTTTTTAAGAGATCAAGGATTTGTTCCGACATTCTTCGCACCTTTTTCCTATGGCATTACTAGCACTTAAGCATCAGCTTGTTATTGATTACAATTTGCTGTGATACAATACCATACTTATCTCCCATTTTATGTATCGCCTAGCGAATACCCCTCTATTACCCGAGAATATATGCAATCGATTATACTATCAAGTATGGCTTTCGAGGACACTTTGATTGGACTTGCGGTTGGTCTGATTGTTGCAGTCTGTGTCTATCTTATCATGAAAATGCAGCTCCGACATCGAATCTCAATTGTGATCAAGGAATTTGAAAAGACCTGGGCTGAACAAGAGTCATCTGTTCGTAAGGATGCGGCAGACAGAAGTCGTTATGTCCTGAAAGGGAAGATAGCTGAACATATGGTCCCTCTTCTATCTGATGTATTCAAGTATGATCCATCGGATGCTCGCTTTATCGGTGCGCCCATTGATTATCTCATTTTTGACGGCTATACAGCTGTAAAGGATAATAACTCCGACGATCCAATTACTGTTATTCTTGCAGATATCAAGACAGGGAATGCAACTCTGAACAGAACTGAGAGAAAGATTAAGGAGGCTGTTGAGGCAGGTCGTGTTCGCTGGGAAACTATTCAACTTGACTTCTAGACTAGACCAACGAAGCGCATCTTAGGGATATCCGCCATGTAGTTGATTTCTTTTGTTTCATTCAACTGCAATAGAAAAATCGAATTAGTTCGCAATAAGATTCTGATGAATGGTGATGATTGTTGCAATTTCATCTATATTTGGAAAGAATAGTGCGAGTTACTCACAGAAGCAGTCTTTCATGATGGCTCTAATTACAGCATCATTGACTATCTGTTCATCTGGTAGACCTGTGATCTTCGCATCACAGATTTTGATAGTCGGTAGCATCTGTATGTCATCAGTATTACAACCACAGTTGTCTGCAGCCTCAATGTCTACCGAGCGGATGGCACTACTTGGAACTCCAAAATTGGATAGAGCATCTTGTAAGATTTCTATGGCAGCATCACAAAAAATGCAGAGCTCCCCCTTGTACATGATAATACAACTACACTTTCCACAAGGCGTGGTTGTGGATTGTGTCTCTGACATATGTTCTGCCTCGGCTTTCATCTACTCATCTCATAGACAACAATGAACCATATTCTGTGGTGGGTTTCAGGATTCTAGTGAATTCTATATGGTCTGTCATCTTATGATATATTATATTACAATAGGTTATAACTGTAAGTTGTTCATAGTAGGCCTGACTCACTTTTCACACATCACCCGATTAGGGCTTACGTTAAACTAAACTCCTATTATACGGATTGAGGTCTATTTCTGTACTATGCAGAAGGCAAAAGCACCCTTCTGAATCTCTACTATCCGGTGGATATGAGGTGAACCAAAATCACGCTATCAAGATATCATGTCATCTTTCTAGTTTTTCTTCTCGCTGTTGCTCTACTTCCTCCTGAGGTAATAGCTACACAGAATGAGAACTCCGTTCCTGTAGCTGAAAAGATTGTAGTCGCATCCATTACAAGAACTTGGGAGTCGCTCTCTCTCATCTATGAGGATCAATTTCATGATCCTGTAGAACTTGACGAGGAGATTGAAAATATTCATAGTCTTGTCCCTGAACTTATTGATGTAGAGATAATTGGTGAGAGTATTGAGGGAAGAAACATCACATGTCTTCGAATTTCAAATGAGTTGAATACTGTTCAAAAGGCTAAGACACTGATTGTTGCTCAACATCACGGACGAGAACAGATTACTGTGGAACTAGCTCTTCGATTCATTCTTTGGCTACTCAATGGATATGGCGTTGATGCTGCCCTCACAGAATATGTAGATACACAGGAAATCTACGTCATTCCCACGTTGAACCCAGATGCTCTCGAGATTGTTGTCAATGATGGCAATCATTGGCTCAGAAAGAATCTGAGACCTTTCGACAATGACGGCGATGGAAAACTTGGAGAGGATGATGTCGAGGATGTGGATGGTGATGGATGGATCTCTAATTACCTTGTTTACGAAAAAGACTATCCAACAGAAGTTCCTGCCATTTTCGACTATGACTGGGAGTACTGGGAGGGAATTGATAATGACAATGATTCATTCTACAATGAGGATGAAGTTGGACTTGTTGATTTGAACCGTAACTATCCCACCTTCTGGGATTTTGGAAATACCGATGTTATAACACAGGAGTATCGAGGATCAGCTCCTTTCTCAGAACCTGAAACTCAGGCTTTCAGGGATTTCGCTCAACAGCACAAGTTTGCTATGGCATACTCTCTTCACTCAGGCACAAATGCTACCTTCTTTGTCCAAGACACATCTTTTCACTGGGTAAGACCAACTCTCTATTATCAGATTGCTAGTGATTATCGTAATATTCTCCCATCTGGATTCAATCAAATAGGGGGTTATCCAGCTGATTACAATCTACGGATAGAATCTGCAACAGCAGGAGGTTGGGGAGAGTGGATGTACTACGAGCAAGGCTGCACTGTTCCAATAACTTTCGAAGTCTATACCAATGAATCTGCAAATACTGAAGATGCCTATGTTATTATAGTGAACAACAGTACGCACATCATTCGTGAGTGGGAGAGTATCTATGGATACTTCAATCCTGTGACTGAATATATCCAGACCCTCTGGCTCGAGCTTCTTCCTGCCTTTGAGTACTTCCTCGAGATGACACCTCGTGTTGATGTTGAAATAACAAATATCTCTGGAGGCGTCAGTGCCGGCGACACTGTGACTCTTACTGCTTCAATGCACTGTTTGAGTCCACGGTTAGGAAGTGTGGAATCGATGACTGTAATTGACAATGAAAGCATGGTCCTTGATTCAATCACCTCTCTGGGAGCTGACCAGACTCTCATTGACTATCCCTCTTTCATTCTTTCAGAGGATTTAGGAAACGCTTACTATATCATTATGATTGGGAACAATTATACTGGATACACCCAATTCCTTCTCTCTGTGGGAAGCTCAATGGGTCTTGACCTCATACTAATTGGAATCGGTATTGGTGTAGTACTCATTGCTGTTGTGGTCTTTGTATATATGAAGAGGCGCTAGAGTTCTCCGTAGCCCGATGCGAAGGGATCTTCAGGTCCCTTCTTCCTTTCTATTTGTATCACATACGTTGAAGAATGTTCTCTCCAACTAGTAGTCATTAAAAATTGGGATGTGTGAGTCTTTCATGCAGGACACTTCACTTGAGGAATCAAGTACGTTGCTTAGGCGGGCACTACGATTTAGTGAGTTTGGCGAGTATGCCGCAGCAAAGGATGTTCTCAAGACAGCGATTCAGTCACACCCGACCTTTGCAGAAGGCTGGTTCGCTCTAGGCTCAATTCACGAAAAAATAGACGAGTTTGATAAGGCACGGGAGTGTTTTGGACAAGCAGCATCGCTCAATCCAGATTGGACAGATCCCCTTGTTAGCCTTGGAAAACTCGAGTTCAAGTTAAAGAGATACAAGGAGGCAAAAGCTGTCCTCCAGAGGTACCTGGAACTAGATGGCATCGATACAGATGTCCTCGTTCTTCTTGCTCGGTCTGCGTTTCAATTAGAAGACTGCAAGACAGTATTGAGCACAACATCCAAGATTGTTGACCTTGATGAGAGCGTGTTTGAAGCTTGGGAGCTTCGAGGACTTTGTCATGCGAAAATGGGAAACATCAGTCCTGCCTGTGTGTCTCTCAATATGGCTCTCGAGCTAAATCCTTCCTCTACAACATCTCTCAATGGTGTTGGTGACATGTGCTATAACTCCAATAATTTTGCAGGAGCTGTTGAATGCTACGGTCCAAGCCTTAAGAAACGGAAGAAACAGCCTGAAATTCTATTTAGATATGGAACCTCCCTTTGGCTCCTAGATAGGTGGAGTGAGGCAATCCCAGTATTAGAGCAGTATACTGAGCAAGTTCCAGATGACCCTGCAGGATGGAACAATCTTGGTGTGGCTCTTCGTGAAAAGGGAGAGGTAGTTCGAGCACGTGATTGCTATAAGAGGGCACTTCAGATCAATCCGGAGCTGGAAGAGCCTCGAAATAATTTGGAGACCGCGATGAATAAGCAGGTGATTCTGTAGAACAACGACTCCAACCGACACTTCTAGGGTCTGAGGATTATTATGACTCAAGTGTGGATGGAAAAGAATGCTCATCAATACATTCATCTTGCTTTACTATGTATCGCTGATCAAGAGTTGAGGTTAAGTGTCGAGAGAGGGCTTACATCCAGACGTCAACCCGAGAGATGAGGGTGTTGCACGGGGTGTTGGACGCGCATGTGTCATTACAATTTGGGGGATCGTGATACTTGGCTACATAGTCTGTTATGCCTATGAACAATACTACGGAATAGCGATGTACTATGGTATGATTGTGTTCTTAATACCTGCAATACTTGTTACTATCCTGTTTGCAATCGGTAAAACAATTGGCTGGTTGATGAGTCATCGCAAAAATCCTACGGTAATCGACTGAAACAAATTCAATGTGTATTCCTTCAAGAATAAAGCTCGGAACATCCGAGATAGGGAGTTATCTGATTTCTAGATGTAGTTATTCTTGACAGATGAATCGAGATGATATAGTGCAACATCAGATTTCATACCTAGCAGAGGCAGAGTTGACAGGCTTAGACGAGATTCGAGTTGCCCTGAAGGATGTTGAAGAATTGCGACAGAAGGGAATTGATGCTCGT
>JAEOUM010000050.1 GCA_016839275.1 Candidatus Thorarchaeota archaeon | reverse complement strand
TATCTGACCAATCTGCTTTACCTAGATGATGAACCATCTTATTTTCGTCCCAGTATAAAATCAGCCCGCAGAATTAAACGCATGAATTCGTTCAGGCTCTGGCGCTGTATCTCTGGATCGCTATAGAGCTTCTTCAGTTCTATCTTTCTGTCTTCCACTGATTGAACAGTTGCCTCATTGATAATCTTGTAGGCGGCGTTTGGTCGCTCGACCCATCGGCAGAGCTCCTCATAGTCCTTGTTGAGGAACAAAACAACAGGGGTTTTCCTCTTACCATTGACTTTGTAATGCTGATGAAATTCTACATTTGAGTCAGCATCAAGAATACGAAGTTGTATCTTAGATGAGGCGTCCTCTATCCTTGCCAGAATTGGAAGATTCCCAGCTGTGTCGTTGCATCGTTCTGTACCAATCACAAGGATCTTGATGTTATTCTGAATGCCTTTGAGTGTGTCTAAATCGGTCTCATTCAATTGGAGGTCGTTGTATCGAGCTTTCATCAACTCGATATTTTCACGGGCTTTCTTCAGGAAATTTGTATACGTGATAGCTTTATCCCACTCTGCACTCTCTTTCATGTTTTTCAACTCTATAGATATCAAAGAATTCTCTGAGCAGACCCAACTGTGCTCAATTATAATTGTTCACACAAAATCGAATAAAAGGATTGTTCGAGGCATTCTTTTTAGGAAGGGAGAATAGTTTCGGGTATCTGTTCCCCTTTTATACACCTAGGAGAACATATACCTCATGACCGTCAGCATGCAGGCATATTGTGGACTTGACTGCTCAGACTGTCCGGCACGACTTGCATACATCAATGATGATGATAACCTTCGACAAAAAACAATCAAAATGTGGAGCACACCCGAATTTCCGGTCACTGCAGAAAATCTTGATTGCGAAGGGTGTAAGTCTAATGGGCGTCACTTCGTATTCTGTTCCAGTTGTACTGTTCGAGAGTGTGCAAGTAAACGAGGTGTTGAAACTTGTGCGCATTGTGATGACTATGGTTGTGATATTCTTGAAGAATATCTCTCCCATGTCGGAGAGAAGGGCCGAGAAACTCTCGAGAAGATTAGAGCAGCACTCTAGATATTGCATACAGGAGAAGACTACTTGAAACGAACTGGTGTCGCAGACCTCAAACTCCACCCGGGTAAGGCGCCACACTGGTTAGTGAAACGGATGATCCCGATGGCTAGTGCGCTCTGCGAATTTATCGTGGATGAGTTCGGGACATCTGAACTTCTTCTGAGACTATCTGACCCTGTTTGGTTTCAAGCCCTCTCGAATGTTCTAGGTTATGACTGGGACAGTTCTGGCTCAACCACAGTTACATGTGGCGTATTGAAGTCTGCTCTGAGCTTTAAGAATCATGATATGGTGGGCATTGGTGGCAAAGGCCTTGCGTCAAAGAAGGTTCCGGAGCAGCTGCGTGCTCTAGAGGATTATGGGCTTGATGGGGCTAATCTAGTTGAGATAAGCAAGGCAGTAGCAAAGGTTGACAATGCAGGAGTCCAAGATGGATATCAGTTGTACCAGCATCTTTTCTTTGTTGATAGCCAAGAGAACTGGACAGTGGTACAACAGGGATTGGACCATAAGAATAATGATGCACGTCGATATCATTGGACAGCAGAACAGACCAAGAGCTATATCGATGAGCCACATACAGGTCTGATCTCAGGACAAGTCAAGGATTGTACGCTGGATCTAACATCAAAGACCTCTAGTGATTGTCGCAAAGTCAGCATCGATATTGTTAAGGAAGACCCTGCAAGGGTTAGAAGATACTTCGAAGATATCAAGTCATATGGAGAATCAACATTGATTCCTTGGCTTGAGGATGATGGCCAGACCTGTACATTGCCATCCTACAAGGTGGTTCCTACCAGGATGAATTGGACCGCAGTCAGAGAGGCGTATGAAACGCAGCCAGAGGACTATGAGAGCATCCTTTTCATGGATGGCTTTGGACCTGCAACCATTCGAGGTCTCTCTCTGATTGCGGAGATGATCTTTGGTGCTCCACCATCATGGTCGGACCCTGTACGAATGTGTTTTGCCTTTGGAGGAAAGGATGGTGTTCCATTTCCGGTCCCGAGGAAAGACTATGACAGAGCGATAGAGTTCATGGAACAAGCGTTGAATGATGCAAAGATGGGAAGAAGAGACAAGGTTCTCGGCCTCAAGCGTCTCCGTAATTTCGCACCTCCTATACTTCGAAATGCTGAGATAGCAGTGTGAGCAAACCAAAGGACTCAATTCATGGTGTGCAATATGCAAATTGCTATGATTGAGATTGTTCCTTTCAATGAAGACATAACTTGCATCAAGACCGCAACGGAACAGGATGGCTCAGCTATAATGTTCGTCTACGCGTTTCTTGTCAGAGATGCACTTTTCGATGTTGGCTGTGCTAATGCAATTGATGAGATGCGCGAGTTTGCAGGGAGGAATGAAATCAAGCATGTTTACATATCTCACTCTCACGAGGACCATGTAGGTTGTTGCAAAATCTTTGAGGGGAGAACAACAATTTATGCCAATGAACTGACTCAGAGGGTATTGCGAGACCCGCCACAGTATGGTGAGTTCTTCAATTATGTATGGGGACAACCAGAACCTGTATCCGAACTGAGTCTCATACCAGATAATTTCTCTATTGGACCTCTTAACTTTGAGGTGGTATCTCTCCCCGGGCATACTATGGAAATGATTGGATTCTACGAACCGGCGCGAAAATGGTTTTTCTCAGCGGATGCGGTTCCGTTGCCGTCGAAGAAGAAGATTGCAATGCCTGATGAGAACATCCCTCAAATGGTCGCTACAATGGAAAAGATACAAGCCATGGATATCGATATTCTCTTTGACTCTCACAGAGGACCTATTGAGTCACCGCGGGAACATATCCAGACAAGAATTGATTACATCAAGGAAATCCAACGAAAGGCTTTGGAGTTACATCAGTCAGGAAAGTCGATTGAGAATATACAGCAGACACTTGAGCTTGAAGGTCCTTGGTATCTCGAACTGACGAAGAATCGGTTTGGTATCGACTTCTTCATCAAATCAGTCCTCTTCGATAAGGTTGTGGTTACATAGCCCATAACAGATTCTTAAATAGCAGAAAAAACGAAGAGTATGCATGTCTCTCCTAATCCCTCTGGTTATCGCAGGGATTGTAGCAGTTGTTTTCATCACTATGATCCCGTCGCTTGTAACGCATACAATAGGGCAGCTTCTCTTAGGAAGACTTGATGACTTTGAGGGGTGGTGCTATTATGGTAGGCTGCTTGAAAGAAGAGGTCACATTCTTCAAGCCTATAATGCATACCTAAAATCAATAGAGATCAACCCCAGCTATTCTGAAGCACATGAACGTCTTGATAATCTGATACTCAGGATACAGAATTCCGGAGATGCAAAGGATTCCCTCTTCCAACCAGACCTTGACTCAAAATGAGTATCAACGCTTCTTTCTTCGAAATTCATGACGGTCGGATAATCGCCGTGTTAATTTCTCATCCTCTCGTTGAGCCTTTGCGGCCTTC
Organism: Candidatus Thorarchaeota archaeon; assembly: GCA_016839275.1. Lineage (GTDB taxonomy): Archaea > Asgardarchaeota > Thorarchaeia > Thorarchaeales > Thorarchaeaceae > SMTZ1-45. Next base: position 11,046 of record JAEOUM010000050.1, on the reverse strand, counting down.
TTCAGTTTGCCACAATTGATTCTAGCAGCTCTTCCAAGAGCTGTGACTCGCTCAGCCTCTCTATCCTCGCCTCTTGATTTGTAGAGCTTTCTTGCCTTTTCCCAGGCTTCCTCAGCACCGCAATAGTCATCCAATCGTGCAAAAGCAGTGGCTTTTGCGTCAAAGAGGTCAGGGTCATCCTTGACAAGTCCAGTGAGATCTGTGAATATTCTACTAGCTTCGCTCCATTCCTCCTGTTCCATCAGAATGAAAGCTAGATTGCGCATTGCTGCAGGATATTGTCTACGCCGTATTAGTGCTCTGCGTAGATGTTTCACAGCATCATTGAGCTTCCCATCCTTATATGCAACCATCCCCATAGTGTTCTCAACACTTGCATTGGTTGGGTCAATCTCAGATGCTTTCATCAGGGATTTCATTGCAGATCTATGTTTTCCTGCGCGAAGATTAACATCACCGAGAATTAGCCAAGCCTCTGCGTTCTCGGGCTCTAACTTTGTAGCGGTCTCTGCAGACTTTAAGGCGTCAGAATATTGCTCACTCATAGCTAGAGCTATAGCTCTTCGAATGAATGCTGGTACTAGGTCATCCTTCAACTCAAGGGCAGCCTTATAGCTCAAATCAGCGTTTTTGAAATCACCTAGCTCTAACTCTAGGTCACCTATTCGAAGCCAAATGCCCCATTCATTCTTTACATACTCACTAAGTTTCCTATAGCAGTCCAGTTCCTCTTCTGTGCGTCCAAGCACTCTAAGAGCGATTGCTTTATCCCGCAGAATTTCAAAGTCATCGGGAAGAAGTCTTTGTGCCTTCTCGAATGCTTTTAGAGCTTCATTTGCCTTCTCCGGGCCAATTGATAATAGAATGCGACCTCTGTTAGAATGCGCAGGCGCAAGATTTGGATTCAACCGGATTGCTTGGTCTAGACTGCGAAGTGCTTCTCCCCACTCCTTTTTCTGAGCATGCAAAACTCCCTTTGTATTCCACGCGGATGCATCATCTGGACTGCTCTTTAAATGAGTGTCTACAGCTCGGAGTGTTTCGTCAAGGTTCTCCATGGGAATCACGTACTACGCTGTAAGTAGTACACAAAAGGGTTGAGATGCCACCTACGAAGAATACAAGTGCTTAGGTGATAGATAATTGGAGACCATGAAACTCGATGATATACAAGCCATCATCTTCGATCTTGGAGGCACGTTATACAGACCTGGATCAGATCTTTGCGGACTCACAAGAGAGTTCATGAATGATGTGCGTGCAGCAGATTTTGCGGAACATTCAGACGAACACATCATGAGGGCTCTTGTTGGACCAACTGAGTGGCTCTGGAATTATATGGTCGAAAACAACGTTCCTCCAGAATGGCAGCCAACCACCGAAATCTGGATTGAATATGATAGACTTCTTCTCTCAGCCTTGGGCGTGACTGAGAATCTTGAGGATTTGGCTGTTGCATATCAAGCCAAATGGGATGAGTTCTTTGAAGATAGCCGCCCAACGCTAATTAACGGTGTCAAATTCGCACTTGAAACCCTTCACGGTCGAGGATTCAGACTTGGAGTTGCCTCGAACAGATACACAGATCCTACACAACTTCTGAAACAAGACTCGATATACAACCTCTTCGATGCCGTTGAATTTACAAATGTACCAGGCTATGCTAAGCCATCGCCTTACATGCTTCTGCGTGTTGCGGACAAATGTGGACTCAACCCAAGGAAGTGTGCCTATGTCGGGAATATTGTTGACAATGACCTAATTGCAGCTCAACGGGCTTGCATGCTTCCAATCCTGCTCTCATGGTGTGATCCTGAAGAGGTGGAAAAAATCTCCACTGATACAATTGTGATCGAAAACATATCGGAACTTCTAGATATTTTATAGAAACCATTGAAAGAATGAATACCTTCATTATGTATAACATTTCTCTGAAAACAATGGTGAATGCTTCATGAAACAAAAGACCTTCGCGCTCCTACTGCTACTTATGGTCATTAGTTCATCAGTACCGCTGGTAGTAGAAGCACAGACTCATTCTCTTGAATGGGGGCTGAGTGTGGATGAGGAGTTCACCTATGTCCTTCAGAGGGCCTACTTCGCAAATCCCGAATCTGCTGTCGTTGTTCAGGGAGACCTCCCCTTCATCTCAGAACTAACAGTGGGCGAAATGGTCACAATGAAGGTTGCAGCGTTAGATGCGATACCAACTCTAATCAACGAATCATCACAGATGCCTTTGGGACATTGTAATCTAGTTAGAGCAAACGACTCTGTTTCTATCGCGACTGATCAGACCGGTTTTATTGTCCCAATTGGAGACTGGGACTTCCTAACAGAGATTGGGAATATCACTGGGCGCCAAGGAATAACCCTCATCAATACTGCAGATGAGTGGGGTACTGTAGGTTCAGGTTCAATACAGGCAAGTGACGGAAGTATAATTTCTATCTATGTTGAAGTACGCTATGAGAAGGAAAATGGGACTCTGAACTATCTAAGGCATAGATATACATCTCTAGGTACAGACTTGATTGATGTTGTTTTTGTAAACTGGCATCAAGGGATGCCCACAGTGATCGGCACAGAGATCCAACTATCGACTATTTTCATCCTTGTCATCGGTGGTGTTGTTGGACTCATTATTGCCTTTATTGTGATTCGGTGGTACAAAAGCAAGAAACCGTTAGTGCAAAGACTAGGAGAGTAACAGAAACGAAACCCGATAAAGAAGACATTCCAAGAATCCTGTGTGCAGGAGATGATAGCATACTCACATTCTCAGTAGGTGACAAGTTCTGTTATCAGTTCCACCGCCATGGATCGGTGGGTGAGGATGCTCAATTCACAATAGAAGACGCTTCAATCATATCTCATGAGGGTACAGAAACAGAATATCTGCATCCAGAAAATCTGAAGAAACCAGGATGGACCGGGGGAGATGCTGAGAGAGGGAAATGGTTCTTCAAAGCAATCAAACCAGGTAAAACCACTATTGTTATTGAAGAGATGTTCCGATTTGAAGTAGAGAGCAGGTGCACTATCAATATCGTCGTTGAATAAATACTACCTCTTGAATCCCCACACAAATGTGTATCCAGCTGAATAGGTGAGTTGTTCACCTTGTTTGTAGGCTTTTCTCAAATCCTTCAAGCCACGATGATAGTCACTATCAGGTATCTTGTGGAGCATAGAATAACCCCGTTTTGAAACCGTCGTGAGATATTCTTCCCCGAGGCGTACTGGACTGAATGTGTACTCACGAGAGGTAATTTGGTGAAATCCTGCTGAATGCATCGCCTTTTCAAGCGCATCAATATCAGGGTAGCGAGCCTGGTCCACTTTCACTGTGGCAGGGAAGAACCGTGATGTCATCCTACCCTCTATTTGTCTATGAGACTGTGTGACCAAACAGAAACTACCAGGAGTACTTAGGACCCGAAATATTTCACTCATAGCCTTATCCACATTAGGAAGATGATGTACTACCTCTGTCATGAACACAAACTCGAAGGATTCGTCAGAAAAGGGGAGGGTATCAGCTGGGGACTGTATTAGAGGAAGTAAACAAGACTTCGCACTAGCTTCTCTCAGCATGCCCAAGGAGAGATCAAGGCCGACAACTCGTGAGCAAGATGTGGCTGCTAGGAGAAGTGTGTTATTACCCGTACCGCATCCAACATCAAGCACCACTGAATCCTTTGATAACGACACCCCAACTAGAATCTGCTGAACCATCTCGGGGTCTCCCACGCGTACCTTATCATAGACTTTGGACACTTGGTCGTAGTTTATGCTCTTGTCATTCAATTCCTATCAAAGGAGAATGAGTATACTCTGTTTAAAAACTCTTGAGAGAAAAAGAGGAGAGGGGTAATCGCATGAGATACCCCTCCTATTATGTGGTTGCGCTCTGTTCGAAAAATGTTCTATGCACAGCTTGAATTGCAGGCTCCATATCATCTCTCTGGACTATGAAGTAATAGGCAACTTCAGAGGCTCCTGCCGAGAACATCTCAACATTCACTCCACTCTCAGCAACAGCAGAGAACACTCTCGCTGCGAGACCCTTTGTGGTCAAGAGACCCTCGCCAACGACTGCAATGAGGGCGACATCATCACGGACATCAATTCCAGCAATAACTCCTCCCACAAGGGATGTAAGTGCGCTTATACTTCTCGAGGAGTCGCGTCTATCGATGAGGAGATTGATACAGGTCTGTGATGTGATAACAGAGTAGATGTTGACGTTGGCTATGAAAAGTCTCTGTCCAATCTCACCAATTATGCCGGGTTTGTAACCCACTCCTGCACCATGCACCTTTAAGACGGAGATATTGCTGTTACATGCAATACTCTTGATCACATCAGCCTCATACTGCCCTTGATGCTTGATTATAGTACAACAGCCTGCATATGCATGAATGTTCCTTATACGAATCTCAATAGCTGAGCCCCGGAGTGGTTCTACAGTCCGAGGGTGCAATATCTTTGCTCCAAAATATGAGAGTTCTGCGACCTCCTGATATGAGAGCAAGGCGATGGGAAGTGCGTTATCTGTAATCTTAGGGTCAGTAGTATGAAATCCACTGACATTTTTCCAGATATCCAGAGTATCAACGTTCATGGCACGGGCTATCACAGCAGCACTATAGTCAGATCCATTTCTCCCAAAGGAGGTGGGTTTTCCAGCCTCATTACACCCATAGAATCCTGTGATGACTGGAATTATGTCTTGCTTAATCAAAGGGAGAAGACATTGCTGAAGGTTTGATTGAATCACAGCAAGGTTCGCAGTAGCATTTTCAAACTGGTCATCAGTTTGGAGACCTATGTTTTCGGATTCCAAGGGCACGGATGGCATTCCATTATCTTCGAGAATCCCGGATAGGATAGTAGCGGACAGTCTCTCGCCTTGGCTTAGAATCAAGACACTAACAGACTCTGTAACTTCACCAGTGTATGCAACTCCATACAGTAATCGCTCGAGTCTCTGAATCTTTTCATCTATGGCTCTCTGAAGAGAGTTCCTTCGAGCGAGATCTGTTATGGTGGCTTCAATAATCTCATAGTGCCTAGTCTTGAGGTTGTTAATTGTCAGTGGGATACTAACCTCGGAGTTCAACGCAAACCTAGTACCGTTATGGAGCACATCGGTTACTCCAAAGATGGCAGAGACAACAATAACCGTTGGTTCGGAACGTTCTCGCTTCAGAATTTCAACCACTCGTAAGAAGTCTGTACTATTCCGTAGGCAACCACCACCAAACTTCGCCACTCTCATTTGAGCACCCCCTTTGCTCTAGCAAACTCGGCATTCAGTACTGACGCTCCAGCAGCTCCACGAATAGTATTGTGTACAAGCAGGAACATGTTCAATCTGTTCTGATGCGCCCGAATCCTACCAACCCTCACAGCCATACCAAGTTCAGGCTCAGAGAGTGTGAGGTCTCTCTTCGGTTGCGGTCGATCTTGCTCATACATAGTGATGAGTGGTCGAGGTGGTGCCGTTGGAAGCTTGAGAGCCTGTGGTTCACCAGTATAGCCGCTCATAGTCTTGGTTGCAGTTTCAGCATTGACTGGCGCCTCAAACTCGATAACCACGCTTTCAAGATGACCGTCCAGAACAGGGACTCTTGCACAGCTTGCGTTCATGTCAAATGGTGCAGAAACGACTCTCCCATTCTCTAGATGACCAAGTATCTTGCAAGTCTCGTTGGCAATCTTCTCCTCCTCTCTTGAGATGAAAGGGATGACATTGTTGAGAATATCCATTGATGCTACTCCCGTTCTTCCTGCCCCTGATACTGCTTGAAATGTTGTGACCGTTATATTCCGTATACCATACTCAATTAGTGGTCGGAGAACCATGACCAATCCAGAGGTGGAGCAGTTGGAGTTAGTGATGATGAATCCATCACCATAGTCCTGATAATTCACTAGCTTCAGATGCTCAGGATTCACTTCAGGGATGAGTATTGGAACAGTTTCTTCCATTCTGTGCGCAGCTGCATTCGAGAACACAGGTAGACCCGCACGGGCAAGATCTGATTCAATGTCTAAGGCAACACCGCTTGGCAGGGCACTGAAGATGATATCAGGATCTACTTTCAGTATCTTCCCAAGCTGGGTTTCTTGCACAACCATATTACTCACATCGGGAGGGATACTCCCAGATATCATCCAGTCGGTCGCTTTCCCAAATTCCAATCCCTCTGAACAGGGAGATGCTGTAACTGCAACAATCTCAAAGAAAGGATGGTCGTGGAGAATGCGAATGAAGTGTTGGCCAACAATGCCTGTCGCCCCAAGAATGCATATACGCAATCTCTTCAAGATTCATCCCTCCCAGCCCTTTGATATCAGGCTGTAATCGATTCTTGCTCGAACAATCTCAGGCAGATATCCACGTGTTCCTATTGTGTCATTGATGATCACCATTGCCCCGATTACGCCTGGAATCACTGCTCCATCCAAAGATGATTCAATGAGTGACAGGTCATTCTTCGTGACTGCGTTCCCTAGTGCTGTTGCTGAGGCATCTGCAAGTGCACAGTCCTCTGAGTAAATGATTGAGGCATCAGTCATTCCATAACTCAGAGAATGACCAACTGTGGCTGATGATGTGCATAGTCCCATCATTGTTCTTGTTCGAGTTACCCTGAAACCTATTCCATAGGGGTTCTGAGAGCCAGTGAATATTCCCACAACGATTGGATGTTCAAGGTACATTGCAATATCACCCCCATTCTCAAACACAACATGTTTGGCTCCTGCATTAACTACGCACTCTGTCGCATACTGGGCAATTGCACCAGCAACTGCTGCCATCGGACCTACCCCAGTCCTCTCACTTGCACTCGCCATTCTCCTTACGACTTCAGGAGCATCTCGTGTGATAGTTAATGGGAGATGAGAGGTTTCGAAGCAAGAGTCTTGGGCGATATAGTCAATAATCTGTCCGCGAGCATCTCTAACTGCGTCCTCAATCAGAGGGATATATTCTGGTTGTACTATGACACTGGCGATGGTCTCGTGTATTCTGATTTGATATCGTTTCATTTGACATCACCTCAACCTCGTACAGTGATTGCCCGTTGCGGGCAAATATCGATACACGCACCGCACTCTGTACAATTTCTGGGCTCATCAGTGACCGTCAAAGTCTCGTCCTGACTGAACACCCCAGCAGGGCAATAAGGCACACATAGACCACAGTGGATACAAGATGTTTCATCTCGTCGAACATAGTACTCTGAGACGGAGGCTCTCTTTGGTCTCATCGTAGTATTTCCACGCTGGATACGAGCACGCATTGGGAATGCGGTATTCTCGAGAGAGAGATATTCCACGGCCTGCGTCAGTAGGAACTTCTTGTGCATAATCAGGTCTCTGAGATGAGTAGCAATCCTTTCAGCAACTTTCAGACTTGAGAGTGAAGAAGTTCTCACATCCTTACCATTCACTTCAATCGTTCCAGACTTAAGCTCCTCATAACTGACCCTTGCGAGAGTGGGCCGGTCTCTCGACTGAACACTATAATCGAGGACACTTGTTAGAATGTCACCATCAGAGACTCCGGTGCTCCTTGCAACATCAGCATTGATGATAGGTATAGGGACTCCAACACCGACATAGAGCGTTGGACCGTAGTCTGTGAGTGTTGCTCCTCGAAGAAACTCGGGGCTCATGCGCTTTAGGTCACCCTGTACCATGAGGGTACTGAATCCTGATCTCGGATCGTGTTGTGTTCCGCTACCAACGATATAGCCCTCGGCGCCACCAAGAAAGATCCTGGTTCCAATCCCAATGGTTCGAAATTTAGGATCGTTGATGATGGGAGAGAACTCTCCTGCACCTGAATAGGTGGCATTCCCCAGCTCAGGTAGCAATTTGCCCATGTAAGTGTTGATCGACCGTCCTGAGGAGTTCGTTGCAACAGCATATCGTTCATAGCAGTTTCGTGGATTGGACATTATTGCTTGATTTGTTTCTTCTAATCGAATCTCAACAGACAGGGTTCTAAGGGGATAACAGTCAGTACCTGCTCCTTCCGCCTGTAGATGGACTGGATTTCCACGGACAAGGTCCTCGATGACATGCCCACCACCATACTCGATTCCACGAGTCTTCGACACTTGAGTGGCGCCTAGATAAGCATCGACAGCTGCCACAGAGGTGTAAGCCTCTACATCATTCAACCAGACCCGGGACATCTTCATTGGAGGTTCAGAATGTCCGAAGTTCATCCAGACTCCGGAAGAGCACATTGCACCAAACGTGCCAGTTGTGACAACATCTACTTCATGTACTGCATCATCTGCGCCCATCTCTGCCACTATTTGCGTCATCTCAGAAGCTGTGACAACACGTGCGCATCCATCCTCAATTTTCTGATTTATCTCTTCAACTGATTTCTCGTGATTCTTCATTCTTTTACCTCCTAACACGAAAGAGATGCAAAACCAACCTTCAGAGAAGTAGTCACATTCAGAATGAACTAGGTCTCACTACCAAGTCTCTGTAAGAAAATTGTCAATGAGTGCATACCCTAGACCATAAACAGAGCCATATCAGTCAGCACTGCCTGTGGTGAAAACTCCCTTGAAGTTGTATACACATCTAGTTCATTGGCACCTGAGTTCGCCTATAGTTAGTATATACCCTTTTCCAGAAGTTTCAGAGTATGAGAGTGAGTATAATACTCTAGGTAAGTCCTACCTTCAATACTAGAAAAATAGTGACAGGATGACTTCAGGGTCCAGTTCGGACCCTGAATCAATCCAAAAATCCTTAGCACGCAGACACGCTATCAGTGAGACTGTTTTCTAAAGAGGCTCTTTCTGCCAGATGGCGTATCTGGAGAAGGTGTCTGTAGAGCTGTCGACCTGCCGAAGTCAGGCTGTATTCTGCCTTCGGAGGAGTGTGTTCTTGCACAATCCCTTCGACAATACCAATCTGCGTGAGATCTGAGAGACATTTCGAGATTGTGGACACGCTTAGTTTCTTGCCACTGCTCGAGTCGATGCTGTTTCGTAATTCACGAACATCGGTATTGTATGAGCGCTCACCGAGCGCAATAATGAGAGGGACTGTCCAGGGGCGCCCCAGATGAGAGAACATCTCAGTCAGTGGGGAATTTATTGTAGGTTCGTTCATTCTATTAACAGTCATAATTAGCAATCGCCAACTTAATAGAAAATTCACCAACAATTTGATTTATTCTTTTACATTGCGTATTTTATGCGTTGTATGCTCTACACAGGTCAATCTGATGAAAGCGCGAAAAAAAGTATGAGCAAGTGGGACTTTGGACAAATTATGTAACATCATTCATAAGGAACGACGACTAACTAGTCACGGTGATCTTGGGTGAGTAGGAAGTATGTGGATATCTCACGTGAAGAGTTTGAAGAAGTCATGGAGCCATATAAGGCGAAGACATCCATCCGCTCAGTTGAGGGCGAGATAATATATCGCATCCCGCTGAAGAATGATCTAGCCATCTGGGTATACTCCACAATAAATCCAATGACTGGTATGTCTCGGGAGCGTGGAGCTGATGCCATAAGGATGGTCTTGATGTACAAGAACAGCAAGGCCGTCATGAAGGAATCTAAGACACTCCGGACAACCAACTGGGCTAAGAATCTGAAGGATAAAATCAAGGATTTGACCGAGAAGACAACTGAGTATCGTTGCCCTTGGGGACACCCGCTTGTCAAGAGAACTGGAAGGGGTGGGAAAGGCTCATTCTATGGCTGTGCGAATTTTCCGGATTGTTCGTATACTTACAAGGGAGAGACACGACTGTCAGACATCTACGACCCGAAAAACATACCACCACTACCTGAGAAGTAGATTTGTCATTCATGAGCGCATTATTTTGTATCTTCGTGGTTATTTGAATGAGTCACGAACTGGAGGTTCCAAGAGGTAGATCAGTATCACAATCCTTAGCATCATGGCTAAGAAGTACACTTGGATCTGTGTATAATCAAGAAGCACGATGGAGAGATTAACAAGAAGACCAAAGAACGATATGAGGAAAGAGAGCCACCAAGCCCAAAGCTTCTGATTCCAGAGACCACCTGCTGCAATCAAATGGATGATGCCTATTACCACTGTACCCATCTGGAATGATCCTACGAGCGTCAATTCACTCCCAGCTACTACAAAAGCAACAGTCCCACCTGTGAATATTGCAAACATACCGATGACTAAGTTAAGAACTGCAACTAGATGGACCCCTGAGGGTATGATACTATATGACGGCATCTGTACTGGACCTGATGATTCTGACATTGTAATAACAAACCTCGTGTTTCTAGAACACAGTCAACCATTGTGCAATTCATCCTAATGAATTTGATGACTTGGACGAACTCATAGAATCGCTCTAGTAGGCATAAGGAACCCGAATTGGGGTTTATCGATACAGAACTTGTTCGGACTTATGTTTCGTTAGTAGTCGACTCCACATCGATAGGACTAGGTAGACCATCAGGATAGCCCCGCCTGCTCTCGATAACACGCAGCACGAGAACGAATAGCCAGACTGCAGCCGCGATGACTATCGCAGACAAGTCATTTTGAGTTTTATAGAGATATGTGAATGCAATAAACAGGGATTGATGAGCAAACATTGCGACAAGGAGGTTCCTCTTTGAGAGATTGTACATAGAGTCAATGGAGAAAGACTGCCCCAGCATGTAGACATATCCAATGATCGATGGGAATATTCCGAATGCAATGTTCGACATCTGATGCCAGAGCCACCAGTAGGAGCCAACGAGAAGACTTCCAAGTTCACGCCCGAACATCGCCTGAAGCTTGGGAAGTGCAAATCCTCGCCACCCCGGCTCTTCGAAGAATGGGCTTGTAATCAAACCAGGGAAGAAGGTGATTGGAACAATAGCAAGCAGTGCCCAGCCAAGAGTAGCGGGGTCGGGATTGAGGAGATTGAGTGCAGACTCAAATCCAAAGAGAAAGCTCAGCACATTTCCAAGAGTTATCATAAGAGGGATGGAAAAGGCGGCAATGATG
>JAEOUM010000236.1 GCA_016839275.1 Candidatus Thorarchaeota archaeon | reverse complement strand
TTGCAAGTCTACTGGGAAGTGCTAGTGTGGTTGTTGAGGTGCCATTTGCTGGTGTGCCATTTGTCCTCGGGGGCTTGAGGGATGGTGTCACTGGACCCTTCATATTTGATCCTTGGATACTTGGATTGCTTTCCGGGATTGGAGCCACAATTGGCGATATGACTAGCTATGCTCTAGGATACGCGGGACGAAGACTTGTCGACGAAACTAGTACAAGCGGATTCAGCAAGTTTGTTCAAGACTATCCCAGAGCAACTCCAGTAGCAATCTTTGTGTTAGCGTCAACCCCACTCCCTCTAGATCCAGCTGTTGTTGCGCTAGGAGTTGCAAGATACACATGGTGGAAATTATTCATACCATGCCTAATTGGGGAGATTATATTCTTGACAGTAATCTCATGGAGTGGTAGATTAAGCTTGGATTGGATTTTGGGATTATTAGGAGTTGGAGGTCCTGTGACGCCAATCTCTGCGACCATTGAAGTGCTTGGAATTGTTCTCTTGATAGTGACTGTCTATTTAGCTGTTCGTCTGGATTGGGCAACTATTGAAAAGAAACTAAAGAAGACAGAGGAAGTAGTGAGTGGCTAAGTTATTCTTCTTCATCACTCTGGTCTGTTGTATAAAATCCTGAAAAGAACTCACGCCCTGCTTTTGTCACTGATACGATACCTTCCTTCAGTAGATTGCTAATAGCAGCAAGATTCAGACCCGCAGAGGTGATTGGTGCCTTGAGCATCCCGATATCGTTCATCTCTCCGAGTAGCTGAATGAATGCACTCAGTCTATAAAGTGCAAAAAGACCAACGCATTTTGCAAATGCACGTTTGATACCTTCTACTACAGCGATTTTGGGATCTTCAAATTCAGCAAGGGCCTTTTCAATCTCAAGGAACGTACAGCACATGGTAATTGAATTCTCATCAGGAGTGTCCAGAAAATGGCCTGGAGCTTCGAGAAGAAACGGATCTTTGAAGCGGTCTACAATCTTCAACCTCGCAGATTCATCGGGGATTGACCACCAAGAATGTAGGTGCTGGTCGGATAGAGGCTTTACTTCGAGACCCTTGTCCTGAGAACCTTCTGAGATGACTGAAGGAAGAAATGAATGCCAACCAGGAATCATTCTAAGTCCAAGATTGCCTCCGAGGGGCAATTCGAAATCAAGTCTTCTTGAACAGTAGTGGACAAGATCATAAATCGCATATTTTCTACGTTTATCAAGAAAGACAAAGATGGGTTCATAATCACCCTCATGAGCAGGAACTGCTTGATAGTCCCAGACATAGAGGTATTGAATGCAAACTAGGTCTGGTATTTGTGATGACTTCAAAACGCGACCAAAGACTCCGATGAACTGGGTTTCTCGTAGAGCAGTTCTAATTCCCTCGGGAATTACGACACCAAGACTATCAGCAAGGCCTTTGTCACCACTTTTTACACCAGAGGTGACTGGAAGGTACTTTTCGAGAAGCATCCGGTCATATTCAGCGGTGAGTCCACGGTGGTGTTCTTTAAAGGTCATCTCATTCTCTTTTGGACTGACACGGAGTTGCTTAGAGTATTCCTTTTCAACCATGTCTTGTTTCCTCTCTCTGTAAAACAGACGGATGAGATTATAGACGTTGTGACAGAAATTGGAAACACGGGAAGAACAGTCGGAAACTCCTCACTTCAGAAATTATGCTGGTCGGAATGCGAGATATGTTGCTCCGGATTTGCCTTTCTCATAATCCAACTGGAGACTGATACCCAACTTGACTTCCTCGGGCTTCATAGGATCAAATCCTAGAAGACGTGCACTCACACGAGTACCTTCAGCAAGTTCAACGATAGCCACATAATAAGGAGCCTCTTCTGCAAACTGGTCAGGTGCAACATGAATGACTGTAAATGAAACGAGTTTTCCCTTTCCACTAACCTCTGCCCATGTCATGTTACTACTACCGCAGCCATAACATGAACCAGATGGAGGAGCAATGATCATTCCACAATCTACACATTTGTATGCTCTGAAGTGGCCTTCTTCAATATTCTTGAGGTATGCATCTATGGTTGGTTTCTCACTCATATATCAGCCCTCCTCATAATGTTCACTACGCACGTAGCGCCGGTACCACCAAAATTATGCATTATAGCAGTATCATTGTTGGCAACCTGATTGGGTCCTGCATCACCAATTAGCTCTCTGTAGACAACGACTGCTTGTTTGACTCCAGTTGCACCGACAGGGTGACCTACAGCTTTCAAGCCACCCATTGGATTGATAGGCTTATCTCCATCAAGAGCTGTAATTCCATCGCGTACCGCCTTTGCACCTTCTCCAGGTTTAAAGAATCCAATATCCTCACTAGCAATAATCTCAGCAATAGTGAAGCAGTCATGGACAACCGCAAAGTCCATGTCTTTTGGTTCCAGTCCCGCCATTTTGTAAGCTTGACGACTTGCATCAACTGACGCGCTGAAGCTAGTCAGGTCTGAACGATCACACAGGTTCATCGACGCTGATGCTTGCCCAGTTCCAATTATCTTAACTGGAAGATCTGTGTATTGTTTTGCCTTTTCATTTGAGGTAAGAACAAGTGCAGCAGCACCGTCTGAGATTGGTGAGCAGTCGAATAGCTTGAGAGGCCAAGCAACATATCGAGGTGTCATCGCCTTCTCTAGAGTAATCTCTTTCTGAAACTGAGCCAGAGGATTTGTTGCAGCATTCTTGTGAGCTTTCACAGATACCAACGCCATATCCTCTTCGGTAGTTCCATACTTCTGCATATGGGCAACAGCAGCGATGCCAAAGACACCAGGGAAGGTCAGGCCAATGCTAGATTCAAACTGATCATCCGCAGCCGCTGCAAGTGCCTCAGTGGCCTTGTTAGTTGAAACTGAGGTCATTTTCTCGACACCAGCAACAAGAACTGTATCATAGAATCCAGACTCGATTGCCATTATTGCAGCACGAAGAGCTGTAGCACCCGATGCACACGCATCTTCATGGCGTGTGGCAGGTAAACCCTTTAGACCTGCGAAATCAAGTAAGAGAGGCGCAGTATGTCCTTGATGAACCAACATCTCAGGAATAAAGCTACCAATGAAAGCTGCCTGAATGTCCTTCTTAGGTATTCCTGCATGAATCGTCGCTTTGTCCACAGCTTCAGAGAACATCTCTCTAAGTGTGACACCTTGGAGAGCTCCAAACTTCGTCTGCGCTGCACTAACTATATTCGTATTGGTTAAGGGCAATGTTGAGTCCACCTCTTCTACTGTAGCTCGAGCCATGAAAACAGCTATAAAAACTATAATGAAAGGTGCATTATTAATGAAAGTAACCAATTAACTGAAATAAAGCACTACTCCGAAGAGATAATAAGATGTTTTAGGAGCGGGCTCATGTGATTGGCTATGGACTTTTCATTATCTGACAAGGAACAGAAGCTTTGGGAGAGAGCCAAGGCATTCACGATGGAGTACATTACGCCTCGTGCTATTGATCTAGAGAAGAGAAATGAATTCCCGAAAGAGGTTGTTCAGAAGGCCTTCGAAGCAGGACTCATGAACCTTCATATTCCAACAGAAGCAGGAGGACCTGGTCTATCTCTAGTATCTGAAACTCTCGTTTCAGAAGCTACAGGATACGGGTGTGCTGGAATGGCAACATCAATTATGTGTAACAATCTAGCATTTGCACCTCTCGTGATTGGAGCTACTATTGAGCAGCTTCAGACATATGTAGAGCCATTGATTACAGGAAAAGAGCCTAAGTTTGGAGCTTTCTGTCTGACTGAACGCATGGCAGGTTCAGATGCGGGAGCAGTTACCACTCGAGCAGAGCGAGCTGGTGATGAGTATATCATAAACGGAGTCAAGTGTTTTATCACAAACGCTCCACAGGCTTCACTTTTCACGGTCTTTGCATCCACGCAACCTGAGCTCAAGACTAAGGGTCTTTCAGTATTCATGGTATCCAAGAGTAAAGCTGTAAAGATTGGTTTGATAGAGAACAAAATGGGTCAGAATAATTCTGTTCAGAGCGAAGTCATCTTCGATGACGCCCATGTACCGAAGGAGTGCTTGGTTGGAAA
Source organism: Candidatus Thorarchaeota archaeon (assembly GCA_016839275.1). Taxonomy (GTDB): domain Archaea; phylum Asgardarchaeota; class Thorarchaeia; order Thorarchaeales; family Thorarchaeaceae; genus SMTZ1-45. The sequence goes on along the minus strand of JAEOUM010000236.1, from coordinate 2,876 downwards.
GGAGGGAGATGGCTTTAAGATTGCAATGACAACGTTGGATAAGACAAGAGCAGGAATCGCGGCCATTGCAACGGGAGTCGCACAACGCGCTGTCGATGAGGCTGCTAAATTCGCAAATATCCGTCATCAATTCGGTCAACCAATTGGTAGTTTTCAGGGTATTAGTTTCATGCTTGCAGATATGGGTGCCAGAGTGGCAGCAGCAAGACAACTAACTCGCTATGCAGCATGGATGGCAGATCACGACATGCGTAACTCCAAAGACTCAGCTTTTGCTAAATTCTTCGCTTCAGATGCAGCGATGCAAAATGCTACTGATGCGGTGCAAATCATGGGTGGTTATGGGTATCTCAGTGAGTATCCAGCAGAGAAACTTATGCGGGATGCAAAACTCCTGCAGATCTATGAGGGAACAAACCAGATTCAACGCCTTGTCGCAAGTAGTAATATACTCAAGGAAAGTGCAAACCTCGATACAGGATTCCATGTTAAGTATGATGGACGCGATGCGCCATTGATGTAATTCTTTAGGAATGACCGGTTTAGTCTCTATTGACCGGTCATCCCAATTCCTCTTTTTCAATAGAGGGCAATGATGAGTTACTTACTTAAGTACGAATAAGTCAGGCGAGAGTATCAATGACTGGAGAATCCCACCTTGGAAGATAATGAAACAATCAAGGTGATCAAGAATCGTCGTGCAATACGAGATTACGATACTTCAAGAGATGTGCCCGACGATTTGATCTACAAGATAATAGAGGCTGGTGGCTATGCACCCAGCGCTGAAAACCAACAGCCCTGGAGAGTGATTGTAGTCCGTGATAAGAAACTACAGGAATTCATTGGGCAGATTGCTGTGGACCGTACAATACTTCTCTTTGGTCGCGCTACTCCAAGAGAGGAACTAGAGCGAAGGCTGAGCTATATAGAATCAAAGGCAAGCCTCGAACGAACAATTGACATCCTCATTTCTGGGCAACGATTCGAATACATTAAGGGGAAATCGGAAACCAACGGAGCTCCTGTTCTGCTTGTCTTAGCTGTCGATCAAACGCATGTAGGAAACTCACAACCAACCCTAAGAGGGACAGGTGGAGTATATGGATGGTCGGGACCAAGGCACGCTGTTATAGCAGGCGCGATGATGATGGAAAACATGGCACTAGCTGCAGCATCATTAGGCATAGGTAGCTGCGTATCCTCAGTTCAGCTTGATCACTTTGATGATGTCGGAGCAATCTCAGAGAAGCTTGGTATTCCGTTCCCACATTGGGTACCGATCCTTTGTCTGACTCTTGGATATGCAAAATACGATAGGACCCTTGGACCACCAAGACAGGGACCTGATGAGATAGCATTCCTCAATAAATGGGGAGAGTTCTTTGCGAAGGAGGGTATGAAATGAACGACCTAGAAATCCTTAGAAAAGGATTTGTTGCCTTCATTGACGGATTGTGGTGGGGGCTTCGCGACAACACTGGAGCACTCTCGATGTACGAGGGATATAGTGGTGGCTTTAGGCAAATGGGCAAAGAGATTGCTGAGATGATAGGCGGAAAAGGCCCGGAAAAAGCTGCAGAGATTGGCGCAGAGATTCTGCAAGCAATTGGACTTAATGTTGAAACCATTAAGAAAGGAATTATCATAAAATCATGTCCAGTTTGGAACCGAATTCTGGAAAGGGGGCTGGAGTTCTCATTTCATGTAGAAGAGATCTGTTGGATGCCACTCTTAGAAGGTATTGGAGAGATAACTAATTCCAAACCAATCTTTGATACATCACTTCGATTAATCCATATTGAGAACAAGAAAGTAGAATATAAAAAAGCTCGAACAAAAGCGGCTTTCGAGAAAGGTAATATAACTGAGGAAGACTTCGATAAGCAAATAGTTATCCTCGAAAAAAGTCTAGAGAGTATAGCAAAACACGGCCAATATCGATTTGAATAGTCCAGTCCATCGTATCAACAAAGGTAGGCGAAGTATATGGAAACGCTTGAGAAGGCAGGCTTAGCTGTCAATTATAATAAGGTGCCAAGTACAAAACCCAAGAGCCTTCCGGAGAGAGTATTCATCTGGGATGAGACCCTGAGAGATGGAGAACAGACTCCAGGAGTAGCTTTGACAATCGACGAGAAGATTGAGATTGCCAAAATGCTAGATGAAATAGGGACAGCTATTGTTGCTGTAGGTTTCCCAGCAGTGGGTGAGGCTGAAAAAAAAGCGGTTACAGCTATCGCAAGAGAAGGTCTATCTCAAGCCAGTGTTGCGGCACCTGCAAGAGCGGTAATTCAAGATCTTGATGCTTGCATCCAAGCAGATGTGAACGAAGTGCCGATCTTTATCGCCACTTCAGATTTCCGTTTAAAATATCAACTAAGAATGACTCGCGAAGAGGTCTTAAATCGGCTGACTGAATGTATACAATATGGAAAAGAACATGGTCTTGTAATAGATTACATTGCTGAAGATTCCACTAGAAGTGATATGGAATTTCTCTGTGAGGCATTTCAGACCGCAATCGATGCTGGTGCGGATAAAATCTGCATAGCAGATACTGTTGGATTCGTCCGACCAGAAGTCATGAAATACTTGACGCGTGAAGTCAAATCGCATCTATGGTCTAAGAGCAAATACAAGGTGCCTATTGCAGTTCACTGCCATGATGACTTTGGACTCGCTACAGCCAACACTCTTGCTGCAGTCGAGGAAGGGGTCAACTACACACAGGTCTGTGTCAATGCCTATGGCGAACGGGCAGGGAATGCCGCATTCGAGGAAGTCGTGATGGCTCTTGAAGAATTGTATGGAATCGACACTGGGATTCAAACAGAAAAGCTATACCAGCTCTCCAGACTTGTAGAGAAGAATTT
>JAEOUM010000237.1 GCA_016839275.1 Candidatus Thorarchaeota archaeon | reverse complement strand
GGACCGTGCTGCCAAGAGATGGAGTCATCGAATATCACTCAGCATAGTAATGATCAAGATAAGCTGCTTCTCTATCAAGAGATATTGAGGAAATCCAACGACGCCATAGCCATAATTCGGTCTGATGGAGCATATATCGAGCAAAACTTGGTACATCGAGATCTATTGGGTTATGATGATCAGGAGTTGCGTAGGTCAACTCCAGCAATACATCTAGGCGAAGGCGTCTTCAATGACATACTTGAGAAACTAGGGAGAGCTGGAAGATACCGCGGAGAACTTCACAGCCGAACAAAAAGTGGAAGGGATCTACTCATCGAAGTATCTGCCTTTGCAGTAAAAGGTAGAAACAACACATCCGCCTATTACGTTTTCATGCAGAGAGATATCACTAGGAAGAAGGAACAAGAGAAAGCACTCGATGAGAGCGAGGGAAAATACGCTCAGATATTTGACACAGCGATTGACGCAGTGGTAATACATGATCTTGAAGGGAATATTCTTGAAGCCAATCAAAAAGCGGAAGAACTTCTTGGATACTCCCGGGACGAGATGCTGATAATGAATATCTCGACATTGAGACCAAATGTGCCTCGGGAGGTTTTCCAACATGCATTCGATATGTTGGCAAAAGAGGGCATGATGGAAATAGAAGATGAGTTCACAACAAAAGACGGCACTAAATTTGAAGCAGAGATGCACACCTTGCTAGTGGAGATTCGAGGTCGAAGAGTTGCTCAAGCAGTTATTCGAAACATCACTTCGAGGAAGAAAGCGCTGGGTGCAATGCAGGAATCTGAGAGCATCCTTCGGAAGGCTTTCGAAGTAACCCCTGACCCCGCATACCTTTGGCAACTCTTGCCTGATGACCGCATTGTCCTGAAACGAGTAAATAGTGCAATAGAAGACCTTTCGGGCGGGCAAGTAGACCAGTGGCTATACAAAGATGCAGAGTTGATATTTCCAAGTGATCCATGGGTAGTGAAGACACTACGCCAAGTTATGGAAACTGGCGCAGCGATTACCACTGAACGCTCCTTTGGCGCTCATCCAGGACGCCTGGGATGGTTTGTATGGTATTTTGCGAAGCCTACCGAAAATACCATTTTGATGATAACACGAGATGTCACAGAAGAGCGTCATGCGCTAGAAAAGCTCAGAGTTTCTGAGATTCAGTACAGAAGACTTGTTGAAACGTCGCCAGATGCCATTATTCTGACCGATAACTCTGGAGTAATTCGCATGGTAAATCAAGTCGCGCTAAAGCTCTCCGGTTTAACCGATGAAACAGACTTGATTGAGAGAAATATCCTAGAGTTTGTTGAGGAGCAGGATCTCAAAAGAGCCAAGGAGGCATTCGAGTCTACCTTTAAGGTTCGAGGGTCCGAGTTGATGGAGTTCCAACTGAGGCGCTATGATGGCTCGTCATTTCCTGCGGAAATTAGAGGTTCCATTATTCTTGACCCCGAGGGCAATCCAGCAGGGCAGGTACTTGTAGCCAGAGACATTTCAACGAAAAAGCAGACTGAATCTGACTTGCATTATGCTAGAGAACGTGCAATACTTTACCTCGATCTTCTTACGCATGACTTCAGAAATCAACTCCAGATGATACTTGGTGGATCTGAGATGGCACTTGAACTGGCCACAACTGAACGTGCTAGAACAGCCCTAAGAGAAGTCAGTAAGGCAGCTCAAAAATGCGAGCGAATGATTGCTAAAGTTAAGAGTACCGAGGGACTTCACATAAGAAGTCTGCGTGTTACTGAGGTTGATGAATCGCTAAAGACAGCCATCACGGACTTTGCAATGCTGTTTCCCGATATTGAAGTCGAAGAAAACATCTTGGTCGATCAAGCTAAGGTTCATGCAGGGCTATTCCTTGATGACCTTTGGATAAGCCTGCTAGAAAACGCGGCGGAAAATGGCGGCTGCAGTAGAATCTGGATTGATGTGATTGAAGGCAAGGGTGGCTACGAAGTAAGCATATCGGATGATGGAAAGGGTATCGACCCTGCACGCAGGGAAAGCCTGTTTGATGTCACAAGGCGTTTTGGGGGAGTAAGCCTTCATACTGCAAAGGAGATCGTTGACCGTTGCGGCGGCAAAATTACTGTTGAAGACCGTCTTCCTGGCAAGCCTGAGAGAGGGGCTCAATTTAGAGTCTGGCTGCCGACACTCGGTGAGTAGTTGCAGTACACAGAAGGAAGAATTTACAGAACAGCAAGCTTATATTCTACAGTTGTGCAAAAATATTGCACAATCGAAGCCACTTGAGAGGTCTTGCCGTGGAAAGCAAAAAGATGGTAGTAGTTGCAGCAATAGGATCAATTGTTGTGCTTGGTCTTGCCATTGGAGTCACTTTTCTGACATTTGATAATCCCTCCGGCGGCAACAACACAACAACGAATACCAGTGCGATTACAGAGGATACCGACCTTCTCAGCTCCGGTATTCAGCTCCCTGATTGGAATCTAATGATGGCAGATGGAGAAATCAGAACGCTGTATTCTTTCCGCGGACGATTTCTTGTTGTAGACTTGATGGCTACGTGGTGCAGTTCATGCGCAATTCAGAATGTGGATTTTGGTCAGCTTTACGCTGATATGTATGATACGATCTGGCTAATCTCCCTCAGTATAGACGTATATGAAACAGCCATTATGCTTGCTGACTACGCAACAGACAATAACCT
>JAEOUM010000008.1 GCA_016839275.1 Candidatus Thorarchaeota archaeon | reverse complement strand
GAACGGTTATGATCAGGGTCAAATTCAACGTCAAGAAGTCGGACACCCTCAACGCTCTTGATAGCATCGGACAGGGCATCAATAACTTTCTTGTCTCTTCCCTCTGAAAAGTTGGGCACACACTCAACTACTTTCACAAGTTTCACCGATGCCCGCTCGGAACGCCAGTCTACAAAAGCGTTTGGGAACGAGCCCTCAGTCTTGAATTTGGACCTTATAGGCAGCTAGCACATTCTCGAGAAGCATAGCAATGGTCATTGGGCCCACACCACCAGGCACAGGAGTGACACAAAGGGCTTTCTGTTTAACATTATCAAAGTCCACGTCACCATTAGGTGTGGCAACATCTATCACGACAGAACCCTCCTTGACCATGTCCTCAGTGATAAAGAATGGGTCCGACTCTGTATTTCGTCTACCAATGGCTGAAATAAGAACATCAGCCTGTCTTGTGAAAGACGATAGGTCCTTTGTACGAGAGTGACAGATTGTGACCGTGGCATTTCGATTGAGAAGAAGCATGATGAGTGGTTTCCCCACAATATTGGACCTGTTGATAATGACTGCATGTTTCCCAGAGAGGTCATTCCATCCAATACGATCTAAGATTGTGACTATTCCGTGGGGTGTTGCTGCACTCAAGGCCTCCTCTCCATAGAAGAGGCGATAGACATTGGCAGGTGAGAACCCATCAACATCCTTCAATGGCTCAATCGCTTTGATTATTGTTTTCTCGTCAATGTGCTTTGGAAGAGGTAGCTGGACCAGGATACCATGAACAGTTTTGTCTTCATTGAGTTTGTGGAGTAATTTAAGCAGTTCATCTTGAGTTGTGGTTTCAGGAAGATCATAATGTTCAGATAGTATCCCAGCTTTGTTTGATGCTTTATGTTTCATCCGAATATACATCTGAGAACCAGGATCCTCACCTACGATTATAGTGACAAGTTTTGGAGAGATGCCAAATTTAGAAACCATTTCTGCAACTTCAGCCTCAACCTCATTTCGCAGTCGGTTTGCAAGACGCCGCCCTTTAAACTCATGATCATCACAGATTGGTTTTAAGTCATCATCCGACATGAATTCACCCCTTAGAATACTCCACTAATGTTACCATCAGAATCAATGTCCATTCCTTCTGCTGATGGCTCTTCGGGGAGGCCAGGCATCAGACTGATGTCGCCCATATAGATAACAATGAATCCAGCACCGTTACTGACATCTGCGCCATTAACTTCTACGTCAAAACCCTTTGGTCGCCCACGGAGGCTCTTTGAATCAGACAGGCTGAATTGAGTCTTCGCAATACAGATGGGCATTGTTCCATATTCTCGTTTCTCAAGAGATCTGATTCTTCCCTTAGCTCCAGTTGTATAAAGGACATCATTGGCACCATATATCTTCTGAGCGACTTTCAAAATCTTTGTCTTGATTGGGTCTTCCAGATCGTACGTGTAGTTGATTCCTTTAGTAGGAGTCGTAGCGATTGTGTCAAGTACAGCCTGAGCAAGAGCCTTTCCGCCTTCGCCACCCTTTGCAAAAACCTCTGAAACCTCCATCTTCCACCCTTTCTCTTTACAGAACTTTCGAAGTTGGTCGATTTCTTCATCTGTATCGTCTGGAAAACGGTTGAGAGCGACGACTGCTGGAGCACCAAAGTTATTGATGTTCTCCATATGTTTCTCCAAGTTGGGAAAGCCCTCTTCCAGATTATCAGATCCATGATATTTGAGGGCACGGATAGTAGTAATCACGACGCATGCATCTACATTGAAGTCACCGGCTCTAGTGACTATATTGAAAAACTTCTCTGCACCCAGGTCAGCACCAAACCCAGCCTCGATAACAACATAGTCAAACAGACGTAGAGCAATGTCAGTTCCAATAATCGAACTTGTACCGTGAGCTATGTTTGCGAATGGTCCTGTGTGGATTATCGCAGGGGTCCCCTCTTGTGTTTGTACAAGATTTGGTTTGAGAGCGTCTCTCAAAATTACAGCCATAGCTCCCTCAGCTTTGACATCCTTTGCAAACATCTCTTTCAGCTGTTCAGAACGTGCAATGAGAATATTGCCTAGTCTTTCTTTCAGGTCAATATAGTCTTTCGAGAGTCCAAGTATAGCCATTACCTCTGAGGCAGAGGTTATTACAAAAGTGTCCTCTCGGGGAAATCCATCAAATCGGCCACCTAATCCGATAATGACCTTCCTCAACGCACGATCGTTCATATCCAGATTGCGAGGCCAGTAAGTTCGCCGGACATCAATTTCTGGTTGATGATCATGATGGATGTAATTG
>JAEOUM010000049.1 GCA_016839275.1 Candidatus Thorarchaeota archaeon | reverse complement strand
ATACCGGAGTGATGGTTAAATTTCCATCACTCCACCACTTTCCTTTTTAATCTCGTGTTGTTTCAGTAATTAAACTTCAAAGAAGAATTTCCCCTTGCTATAGATGACATCATCACCAGCAAGGATCTCACCTTCCTTCATTGACTTGATTATGTCAACATGAATAGCACTTTGATTGGTTCCATTGCAGTCTTCATAGGCTCGACCTAGCGCACAATGAATGGTATCACCGAGCTTTTCATCATAGAGCATATTCAATGTGTATTTTTTGATTCCTCGATTGGTTCCTATGGCCATTTCTCCAAGTTTATTTGATCCTTCATCTGTTTCAATAACCTGTTTCAATGTGGCTTCTTCTTTTTCAGCTGAGAAGTCAACAACTACACCCTTCTCAAAGGTTAGCCGCACGTCTTGCACAATCTTCCCATATTGCTGGAAGGGTACATCGAAGTAGATTTTGCCCTCAACAGTGTCTTCAACTGGCGCTGTGAATACTTCACCACATGGCATATTGTGTTTTCCATCACCTGCTATCCAAATTCTTCCTTCAGTTGAAGCATAGAGGTCGGTTTCAGGTCCGATGAATCTAATACTCCTCTGTTTTTCCAAACGTTCCTTAATCATGTATACCTGCTTACTTGCTTCCTTCCAGTCGATAAGAATCGCGTCATATGCGAAATCTCGATATTCATCTAAACTCATATTTCCTTGCTGTGCAAGACTGTTGCAAGGATGAATTGTTCCTACCCATCTCTTGCTCAAATAAGCTCCCATTATTAGTTCCATTGTTTTTGCATTCAGCATCTGCTTTTCAGGACTGACACCTGCTAGCGTTTTGGTATTGCTAGGGGCGTTGATTGCGACAACTACATCTACACTCTCAACCATTGCAAGCAAGTGTTTTGGAAACAGCTGGATTGTTTCATAATCTGCTCCATCAAAGAATGCTCTTGACATATCATCTGTCCATAAAACAGAGAATGGTCTTCCTCCTGCTTTTGCAACGTGTTTTGTTACTGCCAGAGCTAACTCGTATCCTTCAGGTGAGGTAAGGATACCTACCATATCCCCTCTCTTAACTTCGGTGCTCCATTCTACAAGTATCTTGGCATGTTCTTCAATACGTGGGTCCAATCAATTCCTCTCCTCAATTAAAACTAACTCTCGTAGAAATATCGACCCTTGCTATAGATTAATTCTTCACCAGCGTAAATCTCACCCTTATGCATACTCTTGATCATATCAACATGCACAGCGGATTCATTCACGCCATTACAGTCTTTGTAGGCTCTTCCCAAAGCACAATGAATAGTGTCGCCAATTTTCTCATCAAAGAGCATGTTCAATGTATACTGCTTGATTCCGCGATTGGTTCCAATGGCAATCTCCCCAAGTCTCCGAGAACCTTCGTCAGTTTCAATAATTGACTTTAAAGTTGCTTCTTCTTTCTCTGCTGAAAAATCAACGACTTCTCCTTTTTCGAATGATAATCTGACACCTTCAATCACTTTTCCCTGCTGTAGGAATGGGATATCGAAGTAGATTTTGCCTTCAACAGAATCATCTACAGGTGCAGTGAACACCTCACCGCTAGGCATGTTGTGCTTTCCATCACTAGCAATCCAGATTCTTCCTTCTGTTGAAGCAAAAAGATCAGTTTCTGGACCGATGTATCTGATATCTTTGTGACTCTCAAGGTGTTCCTTCATGACATACAACATCTTGCTCTCTTCTGCCCAATCTATGAGAATAGCTCCATATACAAAATCACGATATTCTTCGAGGCTCATATTTGCTTGTTGGGCTAAAGTCTGGCATGGATGCACTGTAAGAGACCAACGTTTGCCAAGACGAATGCTTTGAATCTCTTGTTGAGTTTTGTTATCAATCATGATACGTTTCGGTTCAACGTTTGCTAGTGCTTTCGTGTTAACAGGAGAACGCAATGCGATAAAGACGTCACAGGTTTCAGTAATAGCCTTCAGATGTTCGGGAACAACTTGCAGGGTTTCTTCTGACGCGCCATCATAGAAGGCTCGAAGTGCTTCTTCGCTATTCATTAGAGTTACAACTCTTCCTCCTGCCTTTGCGATTGCTCTGTATAGTGCAACAACAAGCTCGTGGGCGTCTGGGGTAGCATTAATAACGACCATATCTCCTGCTTTTACTTCTGTGCTCCATTCAACAAGTATTCTAGCATGTTCTTCAATTCGGGGATCCATTGTAAAGCCTCAGATTTTGCGATAGATTAGGCTGTCATATAGATTTCGGACTATGCTTCTCGATTGGATATCTGCATCGGAATTCAATCTAGATTTCGCGTTTCTCAGTTGAAAGAGTTGCTCCGCAGTACGGGCATTTGACTGATAATGGTCCAACCCACTCGATTCCCTCAGAAGTGATTGCTGCACCGCAGTCAGAGCAGAATCGTGGTGGTTCGTAGACATATGACTTTTCTCTTGACACTGCAGTCATCTGACGATTTGGCACAAAACGGATTAATCCCATTTGACCAACAGATTTACGCATACCATAGAGTATGACGCCAATTCCGACAAGTGCGCTAATCATGGGCACAACTAAAACATAGAACAGGATCGTTCCTACATCATAGGTATCTGCCCAGAAGAATTGCATAAAACCTCCAAAAAAGCCACCGACAATAATGATTAATCCAATAATGGTGGTGGCACAACTCTTGCCGCTAGACTCGTCTGACATGTTTCATCAAACCTGTTTTCCATTTCGCTTAGCTACACACCGAGTTATAGGTTTCTCTCTGATAGACTAAAATTCAAACGTGAACCATTTGTTCTTCTAAGTCGCGAAGAAGTGGATTTAGAACAACTCATTGCATCGACGGAGAATTAATTGTTCCATCATTGAGAAATCATTATT
>JAEOUM010000048.1 GCA_016839275.1 Candidatus Thorarchaeota archaeon | reverse complement strand
GCAACTCCTAGCGCAACAACAGCTGGATCTAGAGGGAGTGGGGTTGACGCTAACACAAAGATTGCTACTGGAGTTGCTCTGGGATAGTCTTGGACAAACTTGCTGAATCCGCTTGTACTAGTTTCGTCGACAAGTCTTCGTCCCGCGTATCCTAGAGCATAGCTAGTCATATCACCAATTGTGGCTCCAATCCCGGAAAGCAATCCAAGTATCCAAGGATCAAATATGAAAGGTCCAGTGACACCATCCCTCAAGCCCCCGAGGACAAATGGCACACCAGCAAATGGCACCTCAACAACCACACTAGCACTTCCCAGTAGACTTGCAAGGAACGTCCCTGGATATCCAAGAATGATAGCAACATCAGCGACCCAAACAAAGAAGTTTGTCAATAGACTAGTCGATAAAGGATTGATGAGTAATAGTATCCAATAAATAAAGACCAGAATCATTGACATACTGAAGACTTGGTCAGCTCTCCTCATTTTCCTAATCTTCCTCCTCATGATTCTTGCCCAATACCATCCGTGTCCAATCAATTCGAACAAGTACATAAATTGCGAGCACGACCAGAAACACGCTAGTAATTTCGATGCCTCGCGATACTATATTGAAGGGATCAGTGTTACCAATAAGCGTTCCAACAATGCCGAGACCAATTCTGCCTGACCATGCTATAAAGGTCATAAACATAGTCTTACCGACGAACTGAGGAATCATTACTTTCCACCACGGATATCTTGCTGCACCAAGGGGTAGAATGAGAACATCATCAGGTATTGGTGTAACAGCAAGAAACCACAGTAAAAACGGTGTTGCCCTCGGGTGTTCATTTACATAATTCCCAAAGGCATTTCTCTGATTCTTCTCAATGAGTTGGCCTCCACTGTATCCGATGAGGTATCCTGTCATTTCACCAAACACTGCACCCAGACCAGAAAGAAAGCCTACAAGCCATGGATCGAAGAGAAATTCACTTGTTATCTCATCAGTAAGACCTCCCAAGATGAATGTCACACCCATGTATGGAAATGGAATAAGCACTGTGGCGTTACCCAAGAACGAGATTAAGAAATCACCCAAATCTCCGAGCACAAGTGAAACATCAAGGAGCCAATGATAGATGACGACAACTGGGCTCATAAGACCAGGGATAGTCATTGACAACAAGAAATAGAGTAAAAGTGCGATTGTCGATATGAGGAGAAGAATATCTGACTTTCTCATTGGTCTCGTGTCCATATCGCTTTCACTACTATTGTGATAAGAAGATATCCTCTAAGCTTTCCTGTTAACTTTAAGTGGCACACTGGTAACATGATTCTGGGTCAATAGCTGGTGAGAATCGATCTACATTATGGTGAAGGAACTCTACCACTTGAGATACCGCATAGATATGATACTGAATCTGTTATTCCAAAGGCCATAACAGGACTATCGGATGTCTCTAAAGAAGTGAATAGGACTGTTGAGGATGCGCTCAACTCCGCACCTCTCTCCCAATTATTGACTCGAGTAAAAACTGCTGCTATCGTTGTCAACAGTGAACAGGACATCACATTGAATCGAAGCCTCCTTAAAACACTTCTAGATATTCTCAGAACTTCCATGACAAATCCTTCCGATATTGTGGTTCTCTTCTCGCCAAAGACTCATTCAATCCCTAGCATTTCAGAGATCGACCATATCCTAGGTCGACCAATAGCTGCTGGTTATAGGCTCCAAATTCACGATCCAAACGATGATGAAACTCTCCGTTATGTGGGCGACACTTCCACACACTCTACGCCAGTTTCCATTAACAAGATATTTGCAGAGGCAGATATTCGAATTGGTCTTGGGACAATACGGCAGAACGTGTTTGTTGGCGCAACTGGAGGACGAATGTCTGTAATACCTCATGTGTCTGGATACAAAACAATCGTCCGCAACTCTAAGCTACAGGCAACAAGTCCGGTAGGTCCCTTTGTTATTGATAGTGCAACATGTATAGACATGAATGAGATTTCTCGAATTGGTTCTCTTGATTTCATCGTAAATGCTGTACCTGATCATGATAATGCGATAGCAAGTGTCATTGCAGGAGAACCAGATAGTGTGTGGTCCCATGGTGTTGAAACTGCGAGAACTCTAACTGAAATCCCCATTCATCACAAGTCTGACATAGCGATTGTGAGTGCAGGTGGAATGTCATTTGATAATACACTTTACGATGCTATTGATTGCCTCTATTCAGCCAGAGAAGCTACTGAATTTGGAGGAACTATTGTCTTGATTGCTGAGTGCAAAGAAGGTCCAGGTCCAAGTGGATTTCTGAGGGGCGTTTCAGAGTGTCGGTCTGAATCTGAGGTTGCTGTCTTAGCTGAAACTGAGTTCGAACCGGGAATGGAAAAGGCTCGTTTCCTCTGGAGCATCTTGTCCTCTAGGAAGCTTATCAGATGTAGTAGGCTTAGAGAATCAATGGTAGTAGAGCACTTCCACAGTTTGGCGGTTAGAGACCCACAAGAAGGACTTGAGCTGGCAAAAAAGCAGATTGTATCACGTCCTCGAGTAGCAGTTATTCCTCAGGGAAATTGGACATTACCAGTCCTCAGACATCGATAGAACCTTTCTTCCCATCAAACACTGCATCTACTGCATCGATTGCTCCTGTCGTTTCCTCTCTAGTGAACTCACCAAGGTTTCCTGGTTTTGCCACTTGAATGGTTACAACTGCCTGGTCTTGTCGTGGTTGCATTTCCCATGACACATCAAAACCTGGTTGCTCTGCGACGAACTGACTGAGCATCTCAAGCCATGCCTGTTTCACATCATCTATCCTGATATAGAGGAACTCTAAAAGTGGGACCGAGATTTCAACCCTGAGGATTCGTCCATCGATGATGTAATAATTTTCGATATTCCAAACCATGGCATCGCCCCACACTTCCTGCAATCCGTCTGGTACATAAGTGTTCTTGGCTTGTCGAGGATTATTCCTCTTCTTCTTTCTCAGTGTCTGACTCCTTCTTCTCTTTCGCAGCTAGAAGTGACTCTACATCCATGACAAAGGCTTCCATTGGGTCAATTTCCTCTTTAGCCTCTGGTTCAGGAACAGGTTCCTCGACCATCACTTTTAGTTTTGATTTATCAATCCGTTTTGGAGCAGGTTTTTCGATAGCCTCTTCTGGTACAACTGGCTCCTCCACTTTAACTGGTTCAGGCGCTTCTTGAATTTCCTCTTTAGCTTCTGATGGGGGTGGTAACGTAATTGATACGACATCCTCTCCTTCTTGTCCATTGGATAAGCCCATTCCTTGACGTTGAAGAACTGTCTGCACGCCAACTGGAACGATGGCGCCTCTCTCTTGAAGTGTGAGAAGTCGATCTAGGACCTGTGCCTCAGATAACTCTAACATCTCTGAGAGTGGGGAAAGGAGTTGTCTGATGTAAAACTCTCCTCTCTCATCACGTACTGCTCCGATGTAATCGAGTATTCTCGCATCAGTCTTTGATACCTTCTGTGTTGGTCCAAACCGGTGTGGTAGGAGCCAAGCATAGTTGAACGCTGAGTTCAAGGTCGAGACAATCCACTCAGAGTCAAAACAATCAACAAGTCCTGACCAACCATCCAGATCCTTCTCGTATTGATTCTCAAAGAGTTCAACAAAGAATTGAAGTCTGTCTTTGAGAAGTGGTGTCATTTCTCCCTCAAGAATGAGGATGCCAATGATCTTGTTACCACTGTAGCTGTTCAGTCTGAGACCGTGATATTGTATCTCTTCAAGTGTGCCGCGTACGCCATCACCCTTGATCTCTCCATAGACACTCGTGATAGCAGCGATGAAGCCACTGATGAGGTCTGGTTGAATTCGCTCATCTGTAAAGGGATGATAGAAGACACATGTACCGCGATCAAGATAGACAGCCATGAAGTGGCGCAGAGATTCCAAGTCAACAAACATCTGTAGTTGATTTTCAAGAGATGTCATGGCAGCTCTCTTCTTTGGCTTGACACGGCGATTATAAGCCGCCACAACAATCCCCGCAAAGGCAATGGAACCAACGACAAGTTGCCCCATAGTAGTTCCGAAGAAGAAGAACAGGACTGCCATAATTGGACTTGTCCCACCAACTGTAATTGTCTTCTGAGCGCTCCACAATAAACGACTACCATAAAAGTGAGCTTCTGCCTCAATAGACTCAATATTCCCGCCAGGTACGTAAAAACTCCATTGTGCGACTCCATCGGTATTTGTGG
>JAEOUM010000017.1 GCA_016839275.1 Candidatus Thorarchaeota archaeon | reverse complement strand
CGTACCATATCTGGGATATATGGGGTGTCACTGGCCCACAATGGATAGATGATGAACTGGTGGCACTTCTCGAACTAGATTGTGGCATGGTGCCACAGAAACCAAAAAATGTCTACTTCGGCAAGAACTCCATCGTCCTCTACAGCGAAGGACTTGACATTGACGCACTGTCGAGTGTTGATGGATTGTATCGGAGAAAAATAAGGCGCGTATACCGCAACCTCATCGACCTATTTGTAGTGCAGCGCACAATCGCGGATCGCTTGCATGATTTGAACCTAGACGAGTTCTCAAAGAAAATCGAAGCCAAAACATGGATGGGCGCCATCAAACAGGGAGTTTGGCCCCCAGACGTGAAAGTACTACTACAGTCTCTTGTTCTCCTAATGCTTCATGAGCGAAAGATGGTCTTTCGAGGCTACAGAAATCGATACCTGGAACTTCTGAAAGAATGGGACAAGGACAAATCTGTCACAAAGGGACAGAAGACCGCCAAGAAACTCTCAAATGATTTTCAGAAGAGAGTCGCCATGTCAAGAGATGAAATGAAATCTCTTTTCAAGAGTGTTCTCGATTATATTGCAAAGCTCAAAGAATCCAAATAGCCATTATCTGGTCTCTGCTCAATCCTACGATTTTGAATCATTGCCCCCCTCGGTCAGCTCCAGTTTTTGTTGGATTTTCATAATCGAAAAATGAAGAGGGCTAAGCTGGACAATAGATTGTCCAACCTCATTCGCTGCATCAAAAGATTCGCGAAATTTACGAGAGGGCTCTGTAGCAATAGACATAGCATCAGTACTGCTCCAGAGTGTTATTCGAATTCGACATCAGAAGTCATGGCACAGAATGAATTCTGGTCGAGAATGAATCCTTTTCTGGCTCCCGATGTCACTTGTGGATATCTGATAATCCCTTTTGAACTTGTCAACATTTTCGATTTAAAATAAGGGTCGCTCATTAAGAGCTACTGATACGTGAATCTTCTTCAGCTTAAGTATATGTATAGCTGATAAGACGACAATCTTTCCGTGTGAAAAAAGAAAGAGTTCCTTCAATCTACTTCAGCGGTACATAAGCGCTGCTCTTGGTTGCTCCGATACCAGGATTGCCATGCTTTACGGCTCTATTGGTTGGATTTGGTTTCTCTTCTAGTTTTGCGTTCTGTTCTTTTCAATTTCTATTATGGAGAAGCTAATTAATGAATCATAAGTGCGTTACCGAGTGCCTGGCATTAGCTTGAGACTCGATGATGATGTCATTATGCTGATACGTACAGTAGACCTCAGTCACGCCAAGCTCATTCATGGTTTCTACAGTCAGTGGATGCGGGAATCCTCCATTGGGATCATTCAAGTTGTTCTCACCAGAAACTACAGCAATACGGGGATTGATAGCCTCCAAGGCCTCCAAGAAGGTTCCATGCTTGCTCCCGTGATGGGAAACCTTCAAGACCTGTGCCTTCAAAAAGTCCTGCTGGCTGACACAGCAATGAGACCAGTTTGTGAATTGGGCATCACCTGCAAATAGCAACTTAGAACTGCCATACGTGAGGAGGAGCACTATAGATGCATTGTTACAGTCTGACGCAGTTCCCGTTGGTATTGGCTCCGGAGGAGATAACACTCTCACATTCAATCTTCCGAAGAGAACCTGTAGACCGGTCCGTGGATACCATGTGATAATATTTGGATGGTCAATAAGGAACTGCATAAGATTCTCATACGTCAGACTTGTGTGTTCATAACCACTATCAAGGAACATGTATACCTCAGTACCATTGTTCACAAACATCTCTAACAACTCCTGCATTCCGCCTATGTGGTCGTAATGTGGATGTGTTGCTACCATGAACTGCACAAGATCGGGTTTGTCGAGTCCTTTCCTCTCGAGATACTGCTTTGTCAAGGCGAAGTCGCAGCAGTCGATAATGCCAATCACCTTCTTATTATCATCTCTTGGCAGTTCTAAGATAATCGTATCAGCTCGCCCCACATTAAGAATATGCGTTCTCAGGACAGGCACCTTATATCCCTCCCATCCGCTCACGCAATTTCCTTTGTAGACTTCTAATATGCATCTGTTTTGTAGGAGTCACTTTCTGTGGTTTCTTTAATTTCTTAATCTTCTGTCTCTGTTCCGGAGGAATTTCTCTAAGTAATCTCGATGATGGTGTTATCTTCAAGAAACCTGCAACTGATCTCTCCTGATCCTTCAAAGAGTAGACCTCACCCTCAATACGCCGTTTAAGCTTAGTTGATTTGAGTAACTGTTTTACAGCAACCTTGTCCATAATAATTGACTTCTCTGTTTTACCATCTGTGGATACGAGAACTCTAACACGATTCTTGTCTAAAACAGAGTCAATTGTGATTCGTACATCTGATGACACTTCATATCATACCTCCTAAGTCTTGCATTAATGGTTGTGAAACTTCCCTCTCATGAACATCTATTCTATTTCTATATTAAATATTCTATTAGCAATTTTATGATTCAGAAAGTATCAATTTAGCATGAGAAGCCAAGTTCAACCTTCTTAGAAACCTTCTCGAATTTCGCAGCATGGAATAAAAGAGATAGATAATTTCTTTTTCCATAATGATAAGAAAAGAAACCTTCGTATCTATTTCAGCGGAACGTAAGCAGAAGACTTTGTAGCACCGATACCGGGGTTGCCATGTTTGACACGTGCCATCGAGCGTAATAATGAATTGTTACTCG
>JAEOUM010000047.1 GCA_016839275.1 Candidatus Thorarchaeota archaeon | reverse complement strand
TCATGGCCAGCTCCAAAAGAATGGAAGTGGAAGACCAGTGGTACAATTCCCGAATATGAATGGGATGTGCCCCCATACTGGAAGATGTTCGTTCTCAACTTTGAGGAGTGGGAAGAGTACCAAGGAGCTATGTATGAGCTGAGTGACCGTGAGGTAACTATGGTTGCTACCACTTCTGCTCCCGAGGGATTAGCTGCTCTGTTCACAAATACCAAACAGGAAGCAATTGAATCAATTTTTGCTGGTCTGCTTGTTAAGACTCGGAACTATATTGTGATGCTAGTAGCGGCACACACCGAGCGTGAGTTCGAGTTCAGAACTAAACTTGTTCGATTGATTATGGAGAAGTATGGTGGTAATGACCTCATCGAGGAGGGTGTGACAGTTCCCAAATCCATGCACTATGGAGAGACCGTTCGTAATATGTTGGGTGGTCATGCATTCCGATTTTCAAACTGTTTCCAGTCGACTCACGGAGGTATGGACACAATTGCCATGGCGGTACGACTAGCGCAGTTGAATCAACCTGTAAAACAGAAGTATATCGACAAAGGCGTGATTGGAGATGACAGAGGTCTCGGCGTATGGATTACAAGCTATGAATCTGGACATATGGCACATATGGAGACACCAACTGTCTACGATCCGACCTCTGTAGAGTCTTGTCTTGGTTATGCTGCCTTCCAGGACGAATGCAACCAGATGGATCTTGATGAAGCTCTTGGCATGCCCTTCTTCATTGTTGGAGATGATGTACATAATTTCTATGCGGAACGAACCATGCACTATGCAGATTGGATTCGTAAGATTAAGGCGGCATTTGATCCTAAAGGGGTCTCTGATCCTAGTCACTATGTGAAAGGAGTGCGAAAGAAATGACTGACAATGTTAACCCTAATGTGAAGGAAGGTTGGACTGGTCCTGGAAGACGAGATGGAACTATCCTTCCGATGAAACCCGAAGACGATGCACTGCATATTGATGTAGGTGCTAAGAACCAGTTTGAGTGGTGGTATTTTGATGCGACTTTAGAAGGAGGCTATACTTTGGTTGCATTCTTCTACGCAGCATATCCTAATCCCGGTCTTGATACTGGTAAGATTGCTGTAGAGCTCACACTCTTGAGACCAGATGGTACTAAGACACAGAAGGTCATCAAATTCAAGAAGGAGCATTTCTATGCCTCTAAAGAAAAACCCCATGTAACGATTGGTAACAATACTATGGAGGCGACATTCACGGATGATGGTCTTTCAACCTACGAGATTTTTCTTGAAGATGAAAACCTGATGTTCCAGCTGACGTACAAAGGGCTGGTGAACGGTTGGATGCCTGGTAATGGTTATTCACATTTTGCCAACCTCGGCTATTTCGCTTGGGTTGTTCCCTTACCAAGAGCGTCAGTCACAGGACATATCCGAGATCGAGGTAAAACGATGGAAGTTTCTGGAGTCGGGTATCATGATCATAATTGGTTGAATTTCTCGTTCCAAAGCATCATTGAATACTGGATGTGGGGTCGAATATACTCCGAAAATTACTCTGTTGCCTATGCATTCATTCAATGCAACGATAAGGTCGATAGGCATGCTGTGAAAGTACTCATGGGTGCTAAAGGAAGTGAAGTATTCTTGAGTACTGGTGAATACGAGTTCACTCAGGAAGATTTTGAATATAGTGAAGTAGCAGGACACAGTTATCCACGTTCAATCGCCATCAATGTTCCTAGAGAACTAGAAGTAAAACTCGATGTTGCGAAAGTCCTTGAGCAGGTGAATATGTTGGATAATTTCAACCCCGTATTAGCATTCTTAGCGAAAAATGTACTCCGACTAAAACCAGGATACTTTCGCTTGAAGTCCGACTTCACAATGAAAGTAACTCACGACCAAGTGGAAACAATAGAGACTGGAAGAACTTCACACGAGGTTGTAACATTCAAACAGCTGGGAGGAAAGCAGTAGGTCTACTCTTCACTAATTGTTGAAAGAGTATTGATTCCAATCTCAATCTCTGCAGGAGAAATGGATTCGCCTGTCAGAAGTTCACGTAGGATTCCCAAATGATAATCATTGAGAATGTAATCCTCTGTTTCCAAGACATTGATTGTAGCGCTATGATTCCACTCTGCATCCTCATCATCTAGAGCATGCAGGGTCACAACATAGTATGGTCCAGCACGACCAATCATTAATCTGATGTTACTGTAGGAGACCTCTTTCATCTCACTCCCAACAGAGCGCCTTGCGTATGCTTGTATAGCAGAGATGAATGAACTAAATAGGTCTGGATTCATCCTTACGTTCTCTAAACCTATTGAGGCTCTTTTAACGCCTCCTTCATCGAGAACGATAATACCTTTCATTTCTTTAGAATCCCTATGAAGTTACTACTAGCTTGA
>JAEOUM010000046.1 GCA_016839275.1 Candidatus Thorarchaeota archaeon | reverse complement strand
TCTTCAACTCTAGGGACTAGAAAACCAAAATCATCTCGTTTTAATGCAGACGGTAATAGATAGCGAACATTTCCCTTTGCAATGAGTCCATCTGCAACGTCTAAACAGTGATTCCTTACTCGTCGTCTTCCTGTATTCCAACTTGATTCACTCGTAAGTAGAGATAATACCTCAGGTGTGGAAACCTCTGATATTAATCCAAAAGAGAGGATATCCAAGGCTGCGAAAACACCTTCTCGCAATAAGAGAAGTGTTTCAGATACATCCCGCTTTGGGTATTCTTTTTGCCAGTGCATCTGAATATTGTTGTATATTTGGTGCCAAGGATGTGTTTTGCTGTCCCTGTAGTAACCCTTTAGCATGTCCGCTACAGCACTCATATCACCTCTCCTACTTAGATCGCATACCTCTTCTAAATAGGCAAGGTGAGTTGGACCTTTGCTGCGGCGCTTTTTACTCAGGGATTGCAGCCTCCAGACTCAGTCAACACTAGAAGAGTACTATTTGCCTTTTGTGTTGTTGTATTAACGTTGATTCTGAAAACAAAAAAGAGTAGAAATGGATGCTGAACGATATCAGCACCCATTCATCGATTATTTCTTCTTATTCTTCTGCATCACTATGATGATGATGACGACAACAACTGCAATACCCGCACCAATGACTATGAGAATCAGAGGATCTATGCCACCGCCTGGTGGCGGTGCAACATACTCGGTCACATTCAATACAACTAGGTCTGAAACACTGTACCCAAGCCTATCATAGACTGTGAGCTCGTATTCGGTGATTGAGGCATTGATACCATCGACGTTGATAGCTATTGGACCACCACTCCAATGTTCAGTGGATTCGATGCTTCCATTCACCTTCAGAACGTATTCCCAAGGACCTGCATCAGCTGTTGGAGTCCAAGTGATTTCATTTCCGGTTTCAGTTTCCATGTATGTGACATCTGCAGGACTATCGATTGTAGGTCGATCATAGTACATGAAAGCTATTTCGTTCTCCCATAATTCAAAGGTATCTAGGTAGGTAGAATCATCGTAGTCACCAGTCAATTGGTCTATGAGGTATGAGTTCCAAAGGACATGTCCACCGAAGCCCAAAACAGTCGTGGCATTACCTGGCTGATTGGTTTCTGTGATTCCAGCAAGTGCTGTGGCATTAGAATACACGGTCATCAAATCTCCCTCATCACCGTAATCATCGACGGAGGTGAAATTCAATGCTCCATAGTTGTTTGGATAATTGAAAATCCCATGGCCTGTGTTCCAAATGTAGAATGGAACACTATCTGGCAATTCTAAAGAAAAGCCAAATCCGACCTTTGAGTAGAATGGTGAGGATGGGTAAGAGTCCATCATATGCCATGAAACAATCAGGTCTCCTCCAGAGTCAAGGTACGATGAAAAGTCATCAAAGTATGGGAATATTCCTGGCCAGGGTGAATCCAGAATGAGAAGACTCCATGATTGACTGTGTAAGGAGAGGTTCATGTAATAATCAGTATATGTTATATAAAATGAAACACCCAGTTCGTTAAGGGCATCAACAGCTGGTGCAAAATAGGGATTAATGAAAGTAGGGTTGTCGACATATAATAGAACATCAGCTGTAGCTGCACTTAACCAGTTTGCAAAGTTGATCAATGACTGTGCATTGTCATCATAGGTAATCCGACCATCCCGTATAATTGCACCATCTGCAACAAGAATTACACGACCATTTCCATATTCGTCTCCGCCAATTACTGGAATACCTGTTGCATCTTCCCAGAGTGGGAATGCTGTGCCCAAGGTGCTAACAGCTCCAGGAGCAGCGCACAACATTGTGGCACACCCTTCATGAGTTGGATGCACACCAGAAGGCACCAAGGCATTTGTTCCTACAACGGAATTGTTGAATCCGATATCCATGTTTGAAAGCAAGTAGTTCATGTTCTGGTTGTTTGCAACAATATGATCTCCTATTCCCAAGATTGATCCGCCTGCATTCACCCAAGCTGTAACTGCTGCTACTTCGCTTGCTGTAAAGTTCACACTCGGATCAAACACCATAAGAATATCATATCCAGCAAGATTTTGCGATGACAGTGTATTTGGAGGATAAAGCTTGTCGACTGTGTAACTTCTATTTACCAAAAGACCTCTCATATCTATCTGAGTTATCGAGTATTGAACATAGCTTAAGTCCCATGAATCAATACCATAAACAGGTGTATGTGTCAAATCGTAGAGAATCCTGCCTTTTGGCCTTGGTGCTAGCCAGTCGATTGAATCAGCTATAACAGGTTCCATCCAGGTCTGAAAAGAACTGCAATTGCCAGTAAGGTATACAATCCTGCCTCCTCGGTCTGGATTATCAAAACCAGCAATTGATGTCCATGTTGGCTCACCATCATAATAACCAAGTTCGAGGTATCTAGCACCTAGGAGTGGCGCTAAATCAAAACCAGCTAAAAGCGTTTGATTTCCAGTAAACGGATACACAGTGTCTTCTTCCAAGCTTTTTGTGACAGGATTTCTCTGGTTCAGGAATATTCCATCATATGGATCACCCACTCCAGCAGAAGCGGAATATGTCCAATCTCCACTAGCATCCATTGGGTAGAGGTTGAATTCACCTTCGTAGCTCGGATCAATAATACCAGCATAGAAAAGATATCCTACAGCTGCATCAAAACAGAGAACTCCACCACCACCAAGCCAGTAGTCCTTGACATAATTAATTATGCTTTCTCTTGGCAATTGATTTGGCAAGACAAAAGCATCATAATCAGCAACCATTAGTTTGTGGTCAAGGATATCCTGAGTCGACAGGGCAGTAACAGCATATCCCGCAGACTCTAGCAAATCAATAACATTCTGATAGTTGCCTGTATACACACCTCCTGTAGCATACGCTGGGAGAGTCGTGTTTGACTCAGCGTATACTGCGACTCTGAGAGTCTCTTGAACAAAAAATGCAGGTAGAGAAGTATCCACCTTCGAAGGGCTCACAAGAGTTTCATTCTGATTTGCTACCATCGCTGGTGCAAATGCAAATATTGGGAGGATTAGAATTACTAAAATGAAGACGTGCTTAAAACGCATCAAATCTCACTCCTCTTCGACCAAATTCGCCCATTTTAATATAAATCTTCATAGAAAACTATCCAACATATTACTCTCTGAGAACTATTCGTAAAGCTGACAATGAGCGTAACTTGTCGTTTCCTATGGAGAACAGTTAAGTGAGAATCGAGCTTCTTTCACTTCATGGACATCGATGAACGTATTAAACTAATCACAGGTGTTGGTGAAGAAATCGTTACACCGGAGGAACTGCGCCAGCTATTAGAAGAGAAGAAGAATCCCATAGCATACGATGGCTTCGAGCCATCAGGTTTAGCCCATCTGCCGTTTGGTGTGTTTCGACCACTCTTACTCAAGGATCTCATCAAGGCAGGCATCAAATTCAAAATTTGGTTAGCAGACTGGTTTGCTTGGATTAATAATAAACTGGATGGTGATTTGGATAAGATCCGAACTACTGCAGATTATTTCATCGAAGTCTGGAAAGCAGCAGGCGTGCCCACAAACAAAGTCGAATTCCTATACGCATCAGATGCAATGGACTCGATTGAGTATTGGAATAGAGTGGTACGGATTGCGAAGGTCACTACAGTCGCTAGAGCAACAAGAGCTCTTACCATTATGGGTAGAAAGGAAGGTGAGATGTCTGAAGTTGCAGCTTACTTCTATCCTGTGATGCAGGTTTCTGATATATTTCATCTAGAGGCAGACATAACACAACTGGGTCTCGATCAACGTAGAGCGAACATGCTCGCCAGAGAAGTAGGCCCCAAACTTGGATTTTGGAAGCCTGTTGTTGTGAGTCACCATATGCTCATCAATCTTGAGGGAGCTAAGGAACCCGAAGGTCTAACTGATGAGGTAAGTCGTGACTATCATTTGATTGACACCAAGATGAGCAAGAGTAAGCCATCCTCAAGCATCTTTATCCACGATACCTTTGATGAGATTCGCACAAAAATTAATGCAGCCTACTGTCCTCCAAAAGAAGTCCAAGGCAATCCACTCCTAGATTATGCAAAGCATCTTATCTTTAGAGCATTCGATGAAATGAAAATTGAACGTAAAGAGAAGTTTGGTGGAGACATTTCATTCACAAGCTATGAGGAGCTGGAGAAGGGCTATGTTGCGGGTAATTTGCACCCTATGGATCTAAAGAATTCGATGGCAGTATACATCGACAAAATGGTTGAGCCGGTTCGTAACCATTTCGAGAGTAAAAGCAGTGCGCGAGCTCTCTACGAGCAGGTGAAGGAATTTCAAGTTACTCGTTAGCGACACAGCAACCTAAACCGCAAGTTGTTGCTTTTTACTCTTAATTCTTCGAGTGATGAATGCGAGAGCAACGAATCCTACAGCTATGCTGAACCAGAGGGTCACAACGCGAATGAGTATGGTAGCCGCGCTGGCCAATGTTTCACCCATTGCTAGGAGGTATGTGATCAATGCCATCGACGTGATTTCGTATGTTCCTACACCGCCCGGGGACATTGTCACTGCTCCAATTATTGATGCAGTTGAATGGACAAATGTCGCACTTAGAAGTAGATTCAAGGACGCAAAAGTGAGAGATGGAAGTCCAGCACCCGATAGAATACTGAGCAAAAGCCACAGTTCTATACACTCCATAAACCATCCTGGAACACTTATAGTGGTACTCACTAGCATTGGTTTTGGACTTAATGTCTGAGTCATTGTAGACTCAATGATATCACAACTATCTTGAAACCGTTTGAGTGGTCCAAATGAGGTCATTCTTACCAATATTCGCTGGTAGAATG
>JAEOUM010000045.1 GCA_016839275.1 Candidatus Thorarchaeota archaeon | reverse complement strand
TTGTCATCAGAGGCTCCAGTTACTTCCATCAGCCTTGGGAAGGTCATCTTCCCATTTCGTTTGAGATGCTGAGCGATATCGAACTTTCCAACAGATCTTGACTCAGTACGGGTCACAATATGTCCGCAGTTGGTACAAAGAAGGTCTCCCTTGAGATCATCTCGAGCGACTTCTTTACCACCACACACTGGGCAGGTCGACTGTGAAAATCGAAGTGAACGCCTATGGGACATGATTTCAACCAAGTCTGAGTCACTATTGATTACTGATAAAACTAACGAAGGCACCCTCTTTTTAGAGGCTCTAACTTTCGGCAAGGTCCTTGAAGAACGCTTCATAGTCAATTTCAAAAGGCACTCTTATCCCAAGCCTCACTCGTTTCTTGTCCTGCTCAATCTCCACATATCCAAGATTTTGGAGTTCGCGAAGATCCGTCATTACTCCTTGCAGAGCCTTTTTTCTGAATTCTCGCACTCTATCAATACTAACCCATCCTCCCTCTTGGTAGGCTAATGTGATGACAATAAGCAGTGTTGCTGCCAGTCTATCTGGAAGTACAGTACTATCCTGGGCAATGGTAAAATCATCTGATGTATCAAGGTAGAAGACTCCTGATACAGGATTATGTTTGATATACAATCCAATAGGTCTGAGTCTAGAATGAAGACCACTTAATTTTTTGAAGAGGATATGCCGTCCAGCATCCTCAGGAAGTCCAAGGGCATCGAGCATGTCCTCTATGCTAGCTCCAATAGGTGTCCCGGTTCTTGTAAGGAGTTTAACAAGCACAGCATACTCGTTCATTTCTAGACCCCCTCAGCATAAACAGGTATAAAGTATGACCTCTGAAACTAATACCGCGCTCTAGAGGTAGTCACATCTTGTGACTCCGTTTTGTGACCTTCACAAGTGGCTTCGCTATATATACTAATTCTGAGCAGTATTTCTTGTGAACTATTATGGCTCTAGCAACTAACAATCGAACTGAACTCGTGTACAAGCACAAGCGCAATCCCCTCTCTACCGAGGCTGTAGCATTCGCATACCTCTACAGGAGGTAAACGTATCATGGCTCGAACAGCTAACAATCGAACCGAACTGAAATTCAACCAAAACAGGACTCTCTCAACAGAAGCTCTGACTTATGCTTACTCAACTGTCATGAGGTAGATCTTCATGATGAGCTCTGAGCGACAAATCCACTGGATTGTTTCTGATCCTGACCAGATCGGTCAATGGTCACCGAGTGGTCATAAAAATGGTCAGTTAGTCTCAGAGACCGCATATCCTGTGACCAATGTATAACGAGGTGTGAGTAAAGATGAATCTAACGAATATCCCAACCATCCTTTCAATAGCTAAGGAAAATAGATCAATCCAAGTTCAATCTAGGGATTCTTTCATCTTTTGCGAACCATAAATTCGGAGTTGAAAATATGGCACTTACGATCATGAAACCAACCAGACGTATCTTGAATAAAGAAAAGACAAAGGTCTCAACAGAAGCGATTGCTTGGGCATATTTCAGGAGATAGTAGAAATGACAGAAACACAAATTCTTGAAGATGCTAGTGAGGAAAAAAGAGCAACAGGATTTCGCGCGGTACTTGGTCACCGAGATTTCTCACGATTATGGTCAGGTCAACTTGTTTCGAATATTGGTACAGCAATCTCCGCCCTTGCGCTTTTGTTCTATGCATATGACCTAACTGGTTCAGCTCTGGCAATGGCAATATTAACAATGATGGAGGTTTTGCCTGTTGTTGTATTCGCTGGCTTTGTCGGAGTATATGTTGATCTTTGGAATCGAAAGAAAATCATGATTGTGTCCGATATCGTTAGAGCTATAGCTATCCTCCTAATTCCACTCACAATTTACTTCCCATCCTTCATTCCCACAATTTACTGGGTTTACATATTGACATTTATCTATGCAACAGCAAATGCATGGTTCTTTCCAGCAAGGAGCGCATCTATCCCTAATCTTGTCGAGGGCGATGAATTAGTTGCAGCCAACTCTCTATCTCAAATGACATTCCAGGTTGTTCAGTTAGTTGTTCCCCCTCTCGGGGGTATTCTTGTTGCGCTCCTTGCTCCCGATTATTTTCTAGCTTTTGCAATCACATCAATGACCTTTGTCTTCTCAGCTATCG
Source organism: Candidatus Thorarchaeota archaeon (assembly GCA_016839275.1). Classification (GTDB taxonomy): domain Archaea; phylum Asgardarchaeota; class Thorarchaeia; order Thorarchaeales; family Thorarchaeaceae; genus SMTZ1-45. The sequence continues at coordinate 4,620 of JAEOUM010000045.1, read as the reverse complement.
CACTTCAGGGAATTGTCACAGATCTTAGACCCAAGAGACATCAAATCGAACATGAATCATTGCGAGCACAGATTATCCAGGGTGGTCGTTATGTCATAGGAAATGCAATTCTCTCATTTCTCTTTGTGTTTGCGATGATGCTAGCAGTTTCATCAGGTATCCTTAATGCCCTATTAATGCCATATTTCGAGGGTGAACTGGGACTTGGAGCAACTCAGATTGGCCTTATTCTGAGTGCTGGAGCAGCAACAGGAGCAATAGCAGCAATATATCTGAGTAGGAAGAAGAAGCTCGAGAAGCCTCTCTACCTAATTGCTTTTGCTGGACTTCTAGCTGGTGTTGGTGTCTTTGCAATGGCACTAGCCTTTGACTTTGTGACTGTATTACTTTCATGGGCAATGATCGGTGCAGTAGATGTCATCTTGAACATCCCTCTCACTGTATTAATGCAAGAGCTGGTTGAAGACGAGCTTCGTGGTCGTGTGTTTGCTCTTCTCAATGTTGCCTTTACAGCTGTTCAAGTCATTGGAATGGGAATTGGAGGAGTTTGGGCTGAGTCTGTTGGCTCTACTGGTCCTCCTTTCATCGGTGCAGCTACCGCACTCGTAGTGGTTTCAATCCTTGGTTTTCTAGCAGTAGCCAAATTCAAGCTACATTCTCAAATACCCAAAGAAAATGATGAGCCAATCGAAATAACGAGTTCAATTCAAGTTGAGGCTGTTGCTTGAAATTTCAGGTATACCTCAGCTTCTTGCTGTTGCTGAACACTTGTCTGGTGCCAAGTACCTAATCAATTAAGTAGCCTCGGGAAAAAGAGGTCTCCATAATTGACGGGTTGTAGGATTGTAGAGTAGGCGTCCACTTGACACAAGGATGATGACATACAGAAAGTACTTGAGAAACAGATCGAGCTCATCAGTGTCTATGATGGCATCAAAGATGACTTTCCCATCAAGAGGAATCGTTTCAAGAAATCTCTCGAGATCCTCGATAAAGACAGCATCCTCCGTTTCGAATGCATAACCATTTGGGAGACCAGTCATTTTCGGTACTAGATCATCTGGGGGTTCACGAGACATTGCATCAATCAATTGAATAATCCTCTCGAGTGATCCACTCAGGGAGGAGCGCTCAAGATGACATATGACGACAGGTTGCTTCCGAGTTAGAAGTTTGGCAAGATCCCGTGCAGATTTCTCCTTCAAACGGGCAACATAGACTTCTGGAGATGCGAGAACTCGTGCCAATTCTTGTACACGGTTGACCTTGACACCTAAAACCTCATTCAGCATCTCGTCGATGTCAAGCCTATTATCTATCTTTGCTACGAGTTCCTTCAGTTCCCTATACGAATCAGATAGTCGGAGTTCTAGGGGATCAATCTCTCCTGAACGAGCAGCCTTTACGATTTCAAAAACACGCTCTGCAAGAGTGCTCTTGTCGCTCAATTGTTCCGTCCCTCCTCTTGCCCCCTGAATTTAGGACTCTCGATAATGACAGAAGGTTCAACACCATTTGGCGAAACAACTCCGAGTATTTTATCTGCATGCTTCAGGAGATGTGTGCTTTTTGCAGGTGTGAGGAGTACGAATTGACTTCTACGTGAAGCATCATGAAAAAGGCGACTCACAAGCTCTGTATTCGTTGCGTCAAGGAATGTGTCAACCTCATCTAAAACATAGACCGGAGCTGGATTGAATCGTTGGAGGGCAAGAATTAGTGATATTGCAATGAGCGACCGCTCACCTCCAGAACCTGCACTTATATCCCCGAATCCCTCTGCCTTGATTCTCGATTTAAACTCAACACCATAGTTACCGTCTCTAAGAGCGAGTTCAAAGCGAACGCTTCCAGGGAATTGAACACTTCCAAGAACTTCGTTCACATTCTTCTCGACGTTTCGTAATGTTTCATTCATCCCATTGTGATATTGTTCCTGAATATTCTTGACCGTCGATTCAGCCTCTTCAAGTTCTTCCTGTAGTTCTGTCACACTCTCTATGAGAGTTGTTAATCTCCCCTTTAGCTGTGTTTCAGTATGCGCGACTGCTTCTGATACATCTTGGTAGTCGTCAAGGATATGTCGAAGTTTTACAAGCTCATTTCTCACTTGCTCAAGAGGTCTCACTACGTCCGGTTGTTTGAGTCCCTCAAGTTCACGTTCAATATTTTCAAGGTCATATTCCATATTCATGAGAAGTCGTTTAGATTGTAATACTTGGAGCTTCCTCTCCTTGATGATGAGATTGAACTCCACTATCCTGCCACTTAGCGTCCGGTTTGTGTCCTTGAGATTACCCAATTCTTCAGCGAGAATCTTCCTCTGATTTCGAGTTTCTTCTTGTGTGGCCTTCATTGCTTCAATCTTTTCAAGAATAACCGAAGCAGCATTCTTTGATTCCATGATCTCTGTTCGCAATTCATCAAGACTCTGTGAAAGGATGTTGATATTCTCAATTATCCGCATTAGCTCTTGACGTTTCAGTTCCTCATCACGCTCAGCCGCATTAGCTCTAGAGTCGATCTTAGTGAGGTCACTCTGAAGCTGGCGGTGTTTGATGCGAAGGGCGGAGTCTTGTCCAATCAGCCTACTGCGTTCCGGAGGTTGCAAGTTATCGAGTTTTCTAAGTTCCTTCTCTGAATTACCTATCTCTGCTTGCAGTATCTTCAATTCTTCTTCAAGGGAAGTAAGTCTCTCTTCTTGCTCTGGTATGGTTTCCAAGAGTTTTCTTCGTCTTTCCCAAGTACTGCTCCATCTAGTCATTTGACTTAGTAGATCGAGCACCTCTTCTCTCTGGTTTGTTAGATTATCCAGATTTGTCATGATGTCAGTGACTTGTTTCTTGGCTACTGTGAGTTCTCTGGTAGCTCTCGTGAGTCGCGATTGGAGAGGCGCAGTCGAGATCATTCCTGATGGAATTATCTTCGGACTACTAATTATCTTTTTGTCATCTGGAGATATAACATGTCCATCTACGGAAACCGCCTTGAGATTCTTCTTTGTTGCAAGACGCGTTGCTGACCTGGCGCTCTTTGTTAGTACAAAGTCACCAATAGCCTGCTGAAGAAGCGTCTTAGTTTCATCGTCAATATTGAGCCTATCCCAGAGCCAGCCTTCAATACCTGTTTCGTTCTCCAACACTGGACGTTCACGTATTAGTTTTGTTTCCCTCACTAGAATTAAGGGAGAAGGCGCACCCAAATTATCTCTCAATTTCTGAAGAATCTGAAAATCTGATTCGTCAGTGACTATGAAAGCAAGAGTCATGTTATCAGGAAGTACAGCTTCGATTGCTGTGGCAATTGAATCATCTGCACTAAATAGTTCAATGAGTGGACCCACAACGGAAGTCAACTTGTGGTCAGAAACCGCATCCTTCAATTGTTTGACTGCTTCAGGAACACGCTTCGAGGTTTCAGATAGCTTTGTATTTAGCTCGTCGATATCTTTTTGGAGTTGTGAAACCAGACTACTCTGTCGAAATCGATCTTCATTCAGAGACGCAATCTCGTTCTCCAACTGACCTTTCTTCTTTACTAGTTCTTTTTCATCAGATTTCTCCATTACTGACCATGCGTGTGACCACTTACTCTCAATTGATTGTAGTTCTGCTTCCTCAACCTGAAGTCTTTCTCTCACACTTCGCATAAGCAGGTCTTTTCCTTCCATCTCAGCTTGGAGTGCCTTGTATCTTCCATGAGTTTCTGCTCTCTTTGTATTCCACTCAGCAAATGCCTCAAGAGCTTCTCTAATCTGATTTCGTTCATCCTCTATCGCTGTAAGGGCAGTGCGAAGCTCTCGCTGCTTTTCCATAGTTACCTCTTTCGTAGAAGTGATACGCTCGATGTCTTCCTGCAGTTTCTCCTTATTCCTTGTGTCTGATTTGATTTCTTTCTCAAGATGTTTTAACTCGTCTACCTGTTTTTGCGAGTCTCCTTCGATACGAGTTAAATTTCGTTCTTCTTCCTCGATTTTCGCATCGATGCGACCAAGCTCAATCTGAAGATTGGATAGTCTGGTTTCAAGATTCTCTATTTCTTGCTCATTTTCAGAAATCTCTGATTGTATCTGTGTCTGCTCTTCTAGAACAGAAAGAAGCCCCGCTTCTTTTCCTTCAATCTCTGCCTTTATGGCGTTGATTCTCTCATTGAGATCGTCTTGAGTTGCCCACTTTAATTCTTGTTCTAGTGATTTCTCTTGCTCTAGGAGTGCTCGTTTCTTTTCGAGTCTGTCGAGGTCATATTTCAGCAGTTCAAGTTCTCTCTCTACTGATTTTGATTCAGAAAGAGCTGAAGCGAGTCGTTGGTGACTCTGAACCACTTCAGTTTCTTGGAGTATTATTCTATCGCGAAGGCTGTCAAGACCCGTTCCCTCTTCAACAAGTTTTCTAACTTCATACGGATCCATTTCTCTTACTGCATTGATTCTCTCTTGAGGAATGAAGACCAAAGGATTGTCAGTGTCAAGACCAAATGTTTGAACAATCTGTCTAAGTTCAGCAGCTTTGACACGTCGACCATTAACATAAGCTCTTGGAATGCCATCTCTATCTATCTTCCGTTGAAACTTCTTATTTTCACCATTGACCTTAACAATCACTTCAACTTCTGCGGTACTAG
>JAEOUM010000044.1 GCA_016839275.1 Candidatus Thorarchaeota archaeon | reverse complement strand
TGTTAGTTCTCTCAAGCGCTCTAACGAACTTCTTGGTCATATCCGAGCCATATCCGTGAAACCTCAAGTCCCCTGTGTAGGCAATGTTCCCCGAACTCGTTTTCACAATGAATGCGTTTGCCCCTGGTAAGCTATGGTCCACCGGATATGTGACGATTTCGATGTCATCCAGCTGAAATGGTCTCTCATTTGGCAAGTCAATGTACTGCCGCTTTTTCTTCTTGTCCTCCAAGTCGTTTCGTTGTGCCCGCTTCATGCCCTTTCCTCGTTTCATCGAGAGGAGCTTGAATGAAGGATACCAGTAACAGAATTCCTGGGCATCGCTTTCCATAGTCTCTTGCAGGTATGACAGAATGTTGTATGTGGTTGCGGAGCCCATCAGCTTAATGTCCGGTCGAAGATATGGAATCAATCCAACATGGTCCATGTGTGCATGACTGATTACAACTGCATCTGCAGCCTTCTTGTTTGAGGAATCCATCAGAGGGTGTTTGGAGGACACATGTGCAAGATGGTCCTGACGATAGAGCCCTTTGACAGCTGGAAGCAGACCGAATGCGACGTATTCGTCAATTATAGCAAACGAACGTGCCTGCAAGAACTCATCGTAGTATTTTTTCCTTAGACCAAAGCTCAGTCCAAAGTCAAGAAAGACGCGCGTTCTGTTGTCCTCAAGGAGGATCTTGTTTCCACCAATCTCCTTCACTCCACCAAAGAATGTAAGCGCAACCATGATGCAGTCCCCAGTCTCGCGATAGTCTATGGATTCGCGTGTATATAAATGACGCAACTTGAAGTTTAGCCATTGAAAATTAATTAGCCATTTTTCCGAACGACATTGTTTTTCTATCCCTAGAAAACGACACATCATGACTACTGTCACTCTGACCGGGAAATCGCGGTCTCGGGGTCGCTATAACTTCTGAGGCCTCAATAAAATTGGCGTTGAAATGAACATCTAAATTCAATATTTACTTGAAAGACCTAGAAAAGAGGTCTTGAGTGTGCCAATATAATGAAGTCATCTCTGACTCTGTGTTGTCTTTGTCTGATGTTATTCACTCTTGCACTTATCCTGCCGAGTCAAACCCTCGAAGATTTCGATCAAAATGCCTCAGTTGCAACTCCAGCCAGACAGATGTTACATACCCCTGCCCAAGAGGTCGGTGACACCAAGTCGTTCTGGGCTGTTGACTATGATGCAGAGGAGTACTATACAGCAGATGCCTACCTCCTCGCTATCGGAGTCCACTGCTACATTTACTTTGAGGACTTGGTGATCTCCATAATTGGTCAGGAAGAGGCTGATGCTAGGGCTGCAACCTATCAGGAAGAGTTTGACACGAACATCTATCCACGGGTGACTGACCTTGCAGGAGACCCCGATGGTACACTCGGTGACATAGACGGAGACCCAAGGATCTACATCCTTATTGTTGAGAAACGTCAGAGTTACTATATGCAGTCAAACGAGGTTGAGGGTGAACACTCGAACATGTGCGAGATGGTCTATATCTGCTATCGTACAACTTACCCTGTTAGAACGATATCCCATGAGTTTCATCACCTGATATGGTTCAACTACGAGTTTGACGAGGTCCATTTCATTCTTGAGGGAGCCGCTGAGTATGCTATGTACTACTCAGGCTACCTTCCGGTCAATAACTGGACTACTCGGGTTCAATACTTCTTCGAAGACATTGATGACTCCCTGATTTACTTCGAGGTAGAAGCCCAAGACTATGGCGCCTGCTACCTATTCGCATTCTATCTGGCAGAACAATATGGCGAGCAGTTCCTGAGAGACCTGGTTCAGCATGAGGGTGACGGAGCCTTAGGACTGGAGACCGCCCTGGAAGCAGCAGGACACAACATCTCTTTCAATGACCTGTATCTTGACTGGATGACCGCTTTGACAATTGATCAATCAGGCTTCGCAGATGACCGCTATTGTCTTGTTGATATCGATGCGACCATCCAAGGATACACAACCATTGAATCCTTCCCATACCAAGATGACAACCTAGGTCTCTATTGTTATGGTTCCAAGGTATTCCAACTCTCATCTCCTCCAGATACCTTCACAGTTGAATTGGGCCAGCCAGCTGATGGTATTTCAGGCATTTCAGTTGCATATAGCGATGCAAGTGGTTGGCATGTTCAACAGGTGCAAGCCCAAGGAAGAGCAATCATCACAGTGACTGGCGAGTCGATAACCACAGCTCATGTGATTGCAAGTTATCTATTTGCTGAGACCCCGACTGGAGACATAGATTTTGGTTCAGGTGCTCGCGAAAACGTTCAACTGCTAATATATGAAGGGAACGAAGCGACAACCACACCATTGCCATGGCCAAACGATAGTGACCAAGTGCTTATCATTATTGCTGGTAGCATGCCCGTTATTGCTGCCATAGTGGTGTTGGTTCTCATTCTACAGAGAAAAGAGAAAGACATGGCTAAATTGTGATATCTCACTTCTCTTTCTGAAACCTATCCTCTCCTTCTAAAAGCGACGGGTATCCCGATACATTCACAATACCTCCCTCGCTGATGATATTGCTCTTATAGGAATTCTCTTAGTCATTGATTGCAGGAGCTCATACGTGCTATTGCACGCCTGAGCTCATCACTTGACATATGATTAGTCAAAAGGCAAACAATACTTACAAGGAGAGGAAGAGAACTCTGAGGAACCTGATTCTGTATTTCACTGGGACTGGCAACTCCCTCATGGCCGCAAAGACAATTGCCAACTATCTTGGAGATACTGAGTTACTCCATTTTTCAAAAGTCGACGATTATAGAACGAAGAAACCAATTGATGTCCTAGGTCTTGTATTTCCAGTGTACTGGAATGGTCTCCCACACATTGTCCTGAACTCCATCTCACGCCTCAAAGCCCTTAACCCTACCTACATCTTTTCCATCGTAACTCATGCAGGAGGACCTGGACATGTTCTCTCTCATTTACAGGTTGAACTTCAAAAGAACCGCCTTGAATTGAACGCGGGAATATGTCTGGAGATGCCATCAAACTACATCCTTGGTTACAATGCCCCGAGTGAGTCATCAATTCAATATGACCTCACGAACGCAGATAAGATCCTTCAAAAATTCGCTGAGACCATCAAATCTGCCAAGGAGTATCGGCCTAGGTCAGATTTTCCGCCCTTTTCCGGAACTACTTCGAGCTATCAACAATTCATAGCTACGGTGAATGAATCAGATGCAAACTTCTGGGTAGATGAGAATTGCACAGAATGTGGACTATGTGCGATAATCTGTCCGGTTCAGAATATCGAACTTGAAACAGGAAGGCCAACATGGCATCATCGGTGTGAACAGTGTCTTGCTTGTATTAATTGGTGTCCTGAGGGGTCTATTCAATACAACGCCCAGACCGCTGAGCGAGGTCGTTATGTAAATCCTCGAATATCAGTAGAAGAGATGAGAAATAAGCTATAGAGAGAGCGCTGATGAATAATTTGGTGTCAAATTGCGAAGAACCTCTATCTTTTATTCAATAAACGAAAAATCAGGTTACATGAAGTCTAGAGTTCTGCAGTCGACATTGTTTTCTGTTCTCCTTCTTCTCGTTCTAACTATGCCTGTGTATGCAGAGAACCTAGACCTCTCCTCTAGTTCCATCACTTATTTTCCCGATGATGCGTGGACAGCCACAACACCTGAAGAGCAGGGCATGAATTCAGCAGTACTAGATGAGATGATGCAGTTCATTGAAGACCAGGATGCTCCTCTCCGTGGGCTTGTTGTCACTCGAAATGGATACATTGTCAAAGAGGTTTACTGGGCATACAACACCGCCAACTCGACCCATCACATCTTCTCTTGTACAAAGAGTTTCACTAGTACTCTGATAGGAATCGCACTCAAGGAGGGCTTCATTGACAATGTCAGCCAGAAGGTACTAGACTTCTTCCCGGAGATGACCATTCAGAACATGGACTCACGCAAGGGGAACATGACCCTCGAACATGTCTTGACCATGACCACAGGACTTGACTGGAACGAGTGGAACATTAGTTATGATGACCCCACCAATATGTATCGCCAGATGTTTGAAAGTCCCAATCCAATCCAGTTCTTTCTAGACCTCCGTAGTGTGTACGACCCAGGCACTCATTGGGCATATTCTACAGGCGCCTCACATCTACTCTCTGCAATTATTCAAAAGACCACAGGCATGAGCACCCGTAATTTTGCCGAGCAATATCTCTTCGGACCACTGAACATAAGAATTGGCGGTTGGAATATTGATCCTCAAGGTATTAACAATGGGGGTACCCTGCTCTATGTTTCTCCTCGTACCATGGCAAAGTTGGGTCTACTCTATCTGAATAATGGTACGTGGGGTGGAGAAGAGATTCTCAGCGAAGACTATGTCACTCAAGCAACCACCTCCCATGCGAATATCCGACCTGATACTGATTATGGGTACCAGTGGTGGATTGACACAACGAGTGACATCTTCAGTGCCCGAGGTAGTGAAGGTCAGTACATCTTTGTGGCTCCCGAGTACAATGTTGTTGCTACAATAACAGCCCGTGCTGACGAGCCTGGTGAAGATGTGAGTGGAGAGATTCTCGAGTATATACTGCAATCAATTGTAGAAGGAGCTGGAAGCAGTCTGGACATCTTGCCGATTGTGGCAGTGACAGCAGGGCTGATTGGCATTACAGCCATTGTGGTTCTATACCAACGTAGGTCCTGATTCTAGTGGACTCAGTTCATATGATTCCTCAACAAGTTTCCTATTAGGAAAACACTCATAGTCGTGATTATTGATTTTCCATTTCTATTTGGAAGGACGACGGAAAACCGCAATAACTACGATTGCATAGACTCCCAACATCACAAGAGGTATCAAGACAAGTGGACTTGTGAGTGGGTTCGGTGATGGGTGAGGATAGAAGATAGTGCTGTTTGATGTTGTAGCTATGGTTTCAAAGGTGGACCTAGCTGTAGATGAGGAGTAGTTGTAGGCACAAACATCAGACCCGAAATAGCCAACCATATAGTGTAGGTGCGGGTAGTTCTCACTGAACAAGAGTGTGGCGAGAGCAACTCCAGACTCGACTCGCTGCCCGAACTCCGCTTCTATCATGGTGCTCTGTAGTGAGTTGTTGGTCTCATCGAGAAATCCAGGTTCTATAACAAGTTGAACTACCCAAGCCCAGTTCACTGCAATTGATATCTCAAACAGCATGTTTCCAGCATATGGATTGAGGTGTTCGCTGAGGCCCACAACTGTTCCTGTTGCCGGTGAAACTATCGTGACATTGTCTGAAATCACAAGGTCAATCCCGCTGTGAAACACTCCTGGCTCTCCCCAGTCAGGTGTGTGATATGCAGAGAGTCGTACAATCCTATCGGTTTCAGAGATTGGGAATTCGAGTACTGGATCGTCGAAACCTGGGGCTATCCCTAGGACTAGTGTATAGCCAACTAACATGAGAATGACTATGATTGGTAATGCCAGTAGTGCCTTCCTCTTCTTGTTCATTTTAACTCACACACGGCTGTAAGCATAGTGAGATAAGCTCACTGGATATTGACCTTATAGCCAAAGTGTGCACAGCTGTGAGTTGAATTCATATAATCTACCTGCAAGCGTCCACGAGTTCATGTTGATGGGATCGATTCTTTCCTTGTCCTGAGCAATGAAAACAGCCCAATTACGATGGCAGCTGC
>JAEOUM010000043.1 GCA_016839275.1 Candidatus Thorarchaeota archaeon | reverse complement strand
GCTCGAGTTCAGTTGTCGATTATATATGCCTGCAACTACTACAACTACTCTTACAATAAACTTCGACAACAACGGGACGTTATTTCCCCAATCGCGGATTTATGTGCGTGAAAGCAGTTCTACCATGACTGCTGGATACATGAGATATACCTTTGAAGCCACTACAACCGGAGAACATGATCTAGTGATTTATACGAGTTGCACTGAAGAGATTGACAATTGGATAGATGATTGTCTTCTTACAGTTACAGTTTACGGATAGTTCCCAAAGGATTGATGAACTGAGAATGTAATCCTCGTGGATGAGGAGTGTGAAAGACTGGTCTGGAAGACCTTCAATTTACACAGATCTCATATCGATTAATTGAGTGTGAGTCAGGTCGTTGTGTAGAGGGTCATATAGGTTTGATATATTGTAGCTGAATTTCAAGAGAAATACAGGATTTTTCAAGAACCACATCGCCAATGATTCGTAGGTTGTCAAAAGAGGATTGGTCTTTCCATATCATGAAAATTCTATCAGAGATTTCTCGGAATTCCAAAGAGTCTGAGTTATTATAGAATTTGAACACGATGCTCAGTATCATATTTCGAGGTTAGGACAATGGGTCAAGTTACAATTGAACTTGCAGAACCGGATGACGCTGAAAGATTAGCGGACATCTCGAAGAGAGCCTTTGATTCAGATATAGAAGTCGGTGCTCCTGGAGAAGGAGGACCACCAGGATACGATTCTCCTGACCATCAAAGACGGATGATAGAGGATTCATTTGGCGATTATCTGAAGATTTTGTATGATGGAGAGATTGTGGGAGGCACCACAGCCTACAGAATCAGTGATACGCATTATGAAATCTTCAATGTCTTTATTGATCCGGACTATCATCGAAAGGGAATTGGAAGAGAATCCTTTCGACTGATAAGGGAAAGGTATCCACAGGCAAAGAGATGGACCCTGGATACCCCTGAATGGAATACTAGGACAAAATCATACTATGAGCGACTTGGTTTCACACAATATGGAATATTCAGATGGGTTCCTACTTTCGAACTACGGGCATATGAATTAGTCTTGGACCCCGACTATGAAGTTGAGTTGACCAAGATTGCAGATGCCACTGATGAAAATCAGCGCTACATCATTGATGGTACTGTGGAGAGAATCTCTAAGCCGAAAGAGGTCTTCTCCAAGAAAGATAACAAGTATCACCAGGTTGCTGATGCAATTTTAAATGATGGTACGGCTTCGGTTAAGCTTGTACTCTGGGACGATATGATTAGACAAGTTAGAATCAATGAGCGAATCAGGGTTGAAACAGCGTATGTTTCTACATTCAGAGACGAAATCCAATTGAATGTAAGTAAATTCGGACGTATAGCTATTCTCAACCAATCCAGCAAATAACTTTGTAAACTGACAAACTATCCCGTGAGGCATGGAAATCGTTGAATCCAATCTACAATTGGTAGCGACTATGTGCCAATGAAATAGATACGAAGGTTTCCTTTTCTTGTTATTCTTGAAAAAGAGCTCAAGTATGCGATGGTAAGATGACAGAGAACATCGTTAAGGCAAATATCCATATGCAGCAATGACTCGAGGATTTGTATGCTGTTCTATCCTGAAGATGCAGTAGTTCCTGAAGAAATGAGAACAGACGAATTCCTTCTACGGCCTCTTCGTGCAAGTGATGTAGAGATTGACTATGCTGCGGTGATGGATAGTAAAGATATGTTACATATCATGAGTCAGAGTAGCTGGCCATCGGATGACTTTACTGCAGATATGAATAGGAGAGATTTAGAAAGACATGAAAAAGAGCACGATGAGCGGACTGCATTCACATACACAGTCCTGGATCCGACTGAAAGCACTTGCTTAGGATGTGTATATATTAACCACTTGAAAGAGGGACCAATGAAGCGCGATTATGCAGCAATACTCCGCTTTTGGATTCGTCAGTCATACTTGGAAGGAGATTTGGACAGACGATTGCTAGAGTCTTTGATTGATTGGTTTAGAAACGAGTGGGCGTTTTCACATGTTGTTCTTATTATCGCTGACGCAGACGAAAGACAGAACCAGATAGTGAGTGACTTGAATCTTCAACTCGTCTATGCCTATGGAAACAAATGGTCAGGATACATCATTAAGAGTGCAGAATGATCATGATCTCTTCATTTCAAGATCTTCTTGCATAATACGACACCTCTCAAGCCATAGTATCTCATACTCTTGAGGACTGATGATTCGGTTCGCAAGATCTGCAACAGTCTGAATTCCTTCCTCTTCACACCACTGCATACACACTCTATATGCATCCCAGTCCATTTCTGTGTCTTCCCACTCACAATCTACCTCTTCGTAATCATTGAGAAACCAAGCTAGGAGGCGGGTATGACCATCCGTCGCAACCAGCCTTCCATCAATCTCCTTGATAGGAATTGGTTCCAAGATGCTTTCATTGCCCTCCTCAAAGACTCTCATTACACTTTCAAGTTTGGCCGAACTGACGTAGATTTGACTTAATTTAATCTGGTTGATTCTGAGCTGAAAAGTGGGAGACATTTGTCACACCTATTCGATTCCGGATTTAAAGAAGTGTACTTGGTTAATGTTGGGGCACTAGATCACTCAATCATTACGCGTCCACGAATCCTTTGGGTGTCCTCAAGAAGATGAATTCGCGTTTCGGTGACTAGTCGTTCAAAATCATCAAGGGGAATAGCAGAATTGACACCATCGGTCAGCATTTTACTGTAGCGGCGAGTTATGAATTCCTGCAACTCTCTGAATGACCTAAGAGAGACCCTAAGACCTGAGTCATCTTCACTTTCAATGATCTCAACACGAGCATCAATTC
>JAEOUM010000016.1 GCA_016839275.1 Candidatus Thorarchaeota archaeon | reverse complement strand
GGCATACTTACTCTTGTTCACGATGTTGTTTTAATCATTCTTCTGTTAGATGCATATTTTCCGTTGAGGGAAATCTCCTAAATCTGATACCTCTTCCAGACAACAAGGATTTTAACGGGTCCATGCCAACTCCAACGCACTCGATTCGTGAGGAAACTTGGATGAAAAAAGACGATGACACATTTTTCGAGGATGATTATGACGAAGAGGAAGAGACCCTTACCTTCCCTGATGAAGATGAAGAAGATATTGAAGAAGTAGACGAAGACGAGTACGAAGCAATCGAAGAAGTATTCGCCGACAGATATGCTGAGAGGTCATCTGGATTCATCCTAGATCCATGGCCACGAATTGTGTTTATCCTTACAATCATTGGACTCGGTGTAGTGCTCCTTACGCCTCCTGCTTTCTGGGCTGTATGGAACTACTTTATCCTTGCTGACTATTTCCTCATCGTTGTTGTTGGAGTTGCAGTAGTGTTTTCTCTAATCACTTGGAATAAGGCAGGAACTCATAGATTACGCTGGGCTGGACCTTCAAACATCATTGTAGCTTTACTCTGCGGAGGCATAGGGACTCTAGATACTGCAAGTTGGATTCTCTCTGGTACCGGTCTTTTTGCTGGGATTGATACACCTCTTATTTCACTGTGTATGGTGCTTGTCTTCTTTTCACTCTACACTCTATGGTTAGTCCAACGTAGTTTTGGCCCCCAGCAGCGTTGAGCAGGTGACAGTGGTGGGAGATAAACCTCAAACTCTCACAGAGATTACTGCCATGATTCGAGAATTTGTTCGCGAAAGAGACTGGGAGCAGTACAACCGCCCGTTGAATCTAGCAATCTCCACCTCAATTGAGGTCGGAGAGTTGCTCGAGTTATTTCAATGGAAGACAGATGCTGATGTAGAAGAGGCTCTAAAAGATGGGCAGTTTCGAGACGCTCTGGCCTCTGAGATTGCTGATGTTCTTGTTTATCTCCTGAGAGTTGCAGATACAACAGGTATCGATCCAACCGAAGCAGTGATTGAAAAGATGAAAAAGAACTCAGAGAAGTATCCTGTTGATTACTGGGAAGGTCGTGCTCCAAGTAAGTTTAATCGTCCTGAGTGAGTCTTCTGTAAAGGCTTGGACGTCTATCAGCAAGAACATCATTTCTCTCAGTTATTGATTTGTCATCAGCAAGGGATGGTTCGATATCCGCCCAAACTAGACCGGTTTCCTTGGTGTTCATCTTCGCAATTCGATTCCCCTTGACATCTGTGATTTGAGATGCTCCTGAAAAGGCAAGTCCTCTCTCTGTTCCCACTCTGTTTGCTGTGGCAGTGAACACGCGGTTCTCAATAGAACGTGTGATCATTGCATCCTGGCAGTAAGGCAGAACAAGATTCGCAGGGTGAAGGATAACCTGTGCCCCGTTCAAAGTAAGAACTCTTGTGACCTCAGGAAATGCCCAGTCAAAGCAAACCATCAGGCCAAATTGATATCCTTTATAATCGATAACAGGAGGCACTTCCTGACCAGGCAAAAACCATTCCTTCTCATTGAGAAAGAGGTGGATCTTATGGTATGTTGCTATATGTTCACCATTGGCAACTGCCATTGCGGAGTTATAGAGGCCTTCAGGAGTTCTCTCACAGATTCCAGCTACCACTAGTCTTCCTCCTCCTGACCAAGTGAGTAGTCCTCGTGATACAGGGCCCTCCGGAATTGGTTCTGCTGAGCTAATTGCTTCACTAATATTCTTGAAGGCATATCCTGAGTTGCACAACTCTGGTAGTACGAGAACATCAACGTCAGCCTTCTCAGCCTTTTCGAGGATATCTCTTATTCGAATCAAATTCTCATCTACATTGCCAACTAAGAGATCCATCTGTCCAACAGCAATTCTCATGAGCTCAGCACCATATCTTCATGTGTGGGTTCATGCTATGACTTCTTCGGTTACTCAGAAAAGACCGTGTTTCATAGCAGTCTGACAATCACAGCTAGCATCCTTTGGAATATGACTAATCATCTCGAAGGTTAGCTTCCTTACACGTTCTACATTCTCTGACATCGTCTTGAGAACTAGCTCGTGCGTGACGATTTCGTCTCCGTGGACATCATAATCAGTGGGCATTGAAATATTGACGAAACAGATACCTGCCTCTCTTGCAAGCGCGGCTTCAGGATAAGCGGTCATACCAATGACATCCCACCCCTGATTATGATAAAACATTGACTCAGCTCTAGTTGAGAATCTTGGCCCGTTGATGCAGACATATGTTCCTTTGTCGTGTACCTTGTATCCAATTTTTGCAGCGGTGTCTGAGGCAATTTTTCTGAGTTCGGGACAAAACGGTTCTGCAAAAGAGAGGTGAGCAATCGGTCCTCCTTCAAAGAACGTGTCTTTTCGTGCACCGAACGTTCTATCAAAGAGCTGGTCTGCAATCACGAATTCGCCTAATTTGATCTTCGCTGGTTGTAGACTTCCTGCAGCTGCAGGGCTAATCAATCTCTTAACACCTAGTGCTTTCATTCCCCAAATATTCGCACGGTAATTAATTGCATGAGGGGGGATAGAATGCCCACGGTCGTGTCTTGCCAAGAATGCAAATGAACGACCTTTTACTGAACCAAGAATGAAGTTGTCCGATGCTGCTCCATAGGGAGTGAAAACCTTCGCTTCAATTGGATTCTCTATAACAGTAGAATCGTAGTTACCACTTCCACCAAACATGCCAATCTCAATTGGAAGCAAGTCATGCAATACCTTTGCCTGGCTTCTGTCAACAGGCACAACAGATAGATTAGCTTCAAACGCCATTCTTTAACATCCTCACTCTTTCTTTTTCCAAGCCTTATCAAGTGGATACACAATCTTCCCTAAGAAACCCATGTGTGCTTTAATCTTCGATAGTTGGTCATCAGAAAGCACAATGTTGTTGTATTCTCTTAGATGCTTCTTGAGTTCCATTGTGCTCAGCTCGGTTACCTTCTCTCCCTCGAATATTTTCATTATCAGGGAAGATAAGTCCTCGTAGAAATTCCATGGAAATATCTCCCATGCCCAAGTGACCTCGACACCGAAATAATCCGGTACAAACTTGGAGCCAGCTATATGCATAAGTGTTGCACTTCTCACTTCACTTGGTCCGCAATCCTTGACGTGATTTTCGGCCATGGTGAGACTCTCTCCTGTATCAGTAATGTCATCAATGACAAGAACTCTCTTTCCCACAACATCGACTGTGAGGGGACAAGTCAGTTTTGCTTTACCATCTTTTGTTGCCGTGACACCCCAGTGATCGATCTTGACAGAATAGAGCTCCTTTACGCCCAAGAGGTCACAGGCAATCCGAGCATGGACCCAACCGCCTCTTGCTATTCCAACAATCACATCTGGCTTCCATCCAGATTCCTTCACTTTTGTAGCAGTCTGGTAAGCATAATCATAGATGTCATCAAAATCTAGCACATAACAAAGTGGACCTTTCAGCTCCATAGTTATCAGCCACCATGGAGAATCCAGAATGCCTTCGATAAAAGTGTGACTCTTTTGGATATTATTTTCTCAATAACAATAATAGGGTTCTTGCATATTCCGATAACTGATACAAATGTCAAATGAAGGCGAATGCGTAGGGAAGGAACCACGTAAGGTCATAGCTCGAGTCATAAGTCAGAAAGGATATTGTGCAATTGGTCATAAGGTCGGTGACGTTGTAGAATTCGACCATTACGGAGTTCGAGGCGATATGTGTATCAATGCACTCTTCACAATGCTTCCTGTAGTGTACGCAATGATGCATAACGCCTACTTCCCTTGGTCCGAAGATCACTGCAAGGAACTCCATGCATGCCCCGATCCTAAGAATCCTGTCATCTTTGAACTTGACAGATCTCAACCAATGGAGCGAAAGGCATCAGGGTAAGTCTAGAGCGTTTCTAAGACTAATGAATCAAATTCACCGGGCATGAATGATATTCTCATGTCTATGGATTCACCTTCATGCACTTTGATTGGTTGCTCGAGTGGCAAGAATAGTTCCTTCCATCCGTCCTCCATAGTCAATAGGATTTCATCAAATATTCTCGATTCGAACATACCAGCAAGACCATGAACTATTCCTGATTGGACAAAGGTGAATCTAAGTGTCTTATCTACAACTGGATTCGGATTAGGTACTGTAAGGTCAAATATTGCAAGTTCTGAGAGATCGGCAAGGTCCACACTCTGCCCTGGTTCTATAGTTTGGACAACTCTTGGAAAGCTCAGCCCCTCAATTTCAAACCTCTCCCAAAGTATCTCATTCTGAATAGGTACTGCGAAAATACTAACTTCTTCGGGCATAATTTTTCCTGAAGGTTTTAGAAGGTTCTCAACTGCATAACTGCTCGCCACTATTTGTTGTTCAATTAGCATGAATGAGGAGAGCATCTCACACGTGACAACATCTGCCTGTTCGTCTGGGAAAAAATCTGCGAAATGACTGTGCACAAATTCAATATTCTCTTCTACACCATTTCTTTTTGCAGCTTTTTGTGCATACGCAAGAGATTCCTGATTCACATCAATTGCTGTCACTCTCGCTCCTTCCCGTGCAGCTAATATGGCCAGAATACCACTTCCTGTGCCAATGTCAATCACATAATCATCACTCTTGACAACCCTATAGATTGCATCCCGGAATTTTCGAATTCGTGATGTGTGACTAAGCAAGCTTGCAGCATGAAGCATTGTAAATGGTGTTGCATACATCTTACGCGTCATCGTTTTTCCCCTATCAATGTCTACTTATAATAAAATGTTGGCAAAGTGCTATGCCAAAGAGACTAAAGAAACCTCGACAGGCATAGTGAATAAGAAGGCATCAACTCGTGTCTGATAAAGTACTCGAATCTGCAAAACGGGCATTAGAAGAGTGCCGCCCTTATGACGCAATTATCGCATTAGAACCGCTAGTGGAATGTGATGACGAGGATGTTGATGCATTGGTCTATCTTGGTATTGCGTATGTGCAAGCTGAAATGCCTGAAAAAGCTGTAGAGGTGCTTTATCGAGCAGATGAACTAGTTGAACAGCATTATGTGGTGGAGCTATTTCTTGGTCGCGCCCTCTCGTCACTAGGTAAAATAGATTTAGCAGAAGAGCATATTCATGAAGCTTTAAAACTCGACCCATCTGAACCTGAGCCATGGACTGATTTAGGGCGTATTTACCTGCAAAGATGTGAGTATCGCCAAGCATTGAAACATTTGGAAGACGCGCTTGAGCAATTTCCTGATGACATTAGCATTATTTTCTTACATGCACTTGTGCTGTATCGACTTGGCGACCTAACTGCAGCCACACAGCAATGGGCACGAGTTCATAGACTTCAACCAGATCTCATGACTGGCATCTCAAATTACGCGTTCGTCTTGTTACTTCAAGAACGGTATTTTGAAGCAGCACCATTTGTAGGATATGCAAATACAATAAATCCTGATGACTATAGAT
Organism: Candidatus Thorarchaeota archaeon; assembly: GCA_016839275.1. Taxonomy (GTDB): domain Archaea; phylum Asgardarchaeota; class Thorarchaeia; order Thorarchaeales; family Thorarchaeaceae; genus SMTZ1-45. The sequence continues at coordinate 1,263 of JAEOUM010000016.1, read as the reverse complement.
CTCTTATCCTATTGGGGGAACTCCGTTTTCAATCAGGGGACCACGAAGGTGCTCTGGAGTGTCTCGGGAAGGTATTAGATATTGATCCTATCAATATTGAAGCATTATCAAGGATTGCCATCATCGCCCATAACTCTAGAGATGAAAAAGCCTGCAGAGAATACCTCAGTCGTGCTGAAATGGAGCTTGGGCGAGATCCTGAATCATGGAGAGGCCTTTGTAATGCATATCCCTACTTGGGATTATGGGATGAATATCTTGATTGTCTCATCCGATGGACAAAAGCTGATGTAAATGCCGCAGCACCTTGGGTCATCCTTTCAAGAGAGTATGACCGATTGGGAAAACTTGAACACGCTCGTAATGCTTGGAGAATGGTCTTCGAACTACGAGGCTATGTAAAGATTAGATGCCCAAGTTGCAAAACAGAAACTCGACCTCCCTACGATCCAATTGCAGGTTTTGATATTTACGCAGATATGATTTGTGACACCTGTGGAGCAACGATATACATGCCAGCAGGTTTACCCTTTGATTGATGAGATGTGTTCATAATGAGTGATCGAAGGTATCCCGTTCATCCCATTCCTGGAGTAGGTGCAATTGTTATTGGAACGAAAGGAATTCTTCTTGCACGACGAGATAAGGCCCCTGGAACAGGGCTCTGGAGCATTCCAGGAGGGGGTGTAGAACTTGGCGAAACTCAGATTGAATCCGTGATACGCGAAGTCAAGGAAGAAACTGGAGTGGATTGCGAGGTTCTAGAACTTGTGAGTACGTACGATCTCATCACAAAGGATGATATTGGTGCTATTGAGTACCATTTCTTATTGAATCACTACTTGGCTAAAGCAATTACACAAAAGACACGACCAGAAAATGATGATGGCGAAGTGGGATGGTTTCATCCTGATAAGTTACCACCCGATATGGCTAGTCCAAGGATTGAAACACTCATCAGTTCCCAAAGAAAGAGAATTCTTTCAATAATGAAGGATTTGAAATCGTCGAATACGCAAGCTTGAAATTACCAAGAAATATAAGAATCTCCGTGCTGCTGAATGTATAACAGCTAATCCTCTATGAAAGGACGTGTTGATTACAATGTTTCGAACCATCATCGCACTATTAGTTGCGTTAGTGACAGCTGTACTGATTGGGGCTTTTCAGATATTAGGTCTTGATCTTGCAGCAATACAAGCAATCATTGGTAGCAGTAGCATTACTGGCGACCTAATGGTATTAGGAGGCACACTATTTGCC
>JAEOUM010000042.1 GCA_016839275.1 Candidatus Thorarchaeota archaeon | reverse complement strand
GTTTTCTTCACCAAGATCAAAGCCTACCCACTTGGTTTAACTAGAATTGCGAGAGTGCACCCTGAGCTCTCACATATCTCTCTGTATATTTGAACAGGAGACTGCCTACGGCGATGAACAAGATATCTATTATCAATAATGCAACCACAGCTTGAATAATTCCTGGAGCCAGGAATCCATACATCAAGAAAGACCTGAACGCATCTACACTCCAAGTCAATGGCGATGCTAATGATACGTATTGTAGTATTGGTGGAAGAACAACAATAGGATAGGATATCGGTGCTATAATGAGGAACACCTCTGATACCACCTCAATGATCATCCAACCCTGTTTTGCTAGGAGCACTATGCATGTCAGTGCAAACACTATTCCTTGCATACCTATCACTGCGAGTGCGACTATTCCCAGCGCTGGAAATACACCCCACAGATTCAACGTAGCTCCGAAGAAAAGGACGGAAAAAATGAGCTGAAGAATCACACCAAGACCACCATGCTGTACATTATGAAGCATAGTCCCCCAGACTATTGTATCTCTCCTGATCGGTGTGGTCATCAAGGTTTCAAGGGTACCAACATTTTGTTCTCTTCTGAATGCCATACCTGTACCCCAAAAGAGGCTCATAGCTAATCCTGAGAATGCACTCCCTATAGCGATGTAGGTCACCCAATCGGTGGTACCTGTATATGTTCCAAATACTGAGGATGTTGGACTCCCTGCGACTGCTGTACCTGCTAGAAGCATGGGCAAGAACCATAAGAAAGGCATTACGATGAAGTAGAGGACACTGAGGGGGTAGGAAAATTCTACTCTCCACTGCTTGATTGAAAGAGCATTGGCAGCTCTAAGTTCAGCACGAAGACCACCTCGCTCCATCATCTTCTCATGAATGCTCGAGCTCTCTGTTTGAGTCATCTAGAACCCTCCCATACTACCTCTCTCCTTTGTCCACTTCTCTCCGTAGTTGAAGACTGCTATCCCAACAGCCCAGAAAAATATGAGAATCCCACACATCATGGCAATAGATTGTAGGAATAGGAATAGGTCGTATGTCCCATTGATAGCAAGATCTCTCACAACGACTATTGCTATGGTTGAAGGAATCAAGTATGCAGCGAATCTTGCTGGAGCTGGAAGGACTTGTAGTGGGTATGTTATCGGCGAGATCGTGAACACAGCGTTGTTGATGAGTTCGGTCAGAACACTTGGATCTTTGAACACAAGTATCATACCTGCAAGCATGAATCCGAATCCATAGAATGCGATTATCATCAGAAGCATGATTACAATAATCGGTCCGACTGCCACCAGGGTGTAGGACACACCGAAGAGTGCCATCGCGGTGAACAGTAGGATGAAAGCTGATATCGTTGTCTGCACTGTGTCTGAGAATGCAGCACCGAGGAGGATACTAATTCTTGGGACAGGTGTCACAAACAGAGGTTCTAGTGTTCCAGAGAACTGCTCCCAGCGAAAATTGTTCCCAATGGACCAGATACTGGCGTCAATATACTTGAAGATAAACCAACCAATCACAGCGAACTGGAGGAAGTCACTAAATCCTGAAACCTCACTGAAATACTCGCTTGTACCTGGCCCCGCAACCGCAGTCATCATTAATAGATATGGGGCGAGCCACAAGATTGGCAAGAGACCCCAGATGAGTACATTGGTTGGATATCGAATTGCTATCCTGATATTCTTGACTGCGAATATTCGTGCCGCATTCCAATCCATCATCCGTGGCTGGAAATCAGTCAGGTACCCATTTTCCATATATTCCTGTTCTTCGTCAACAGGTTGAAGACTTTCACGAGTCTGCATCAGTCCTCAATCCTCCGACCTGTTAATTTCAGAAAGACATCATCCAGTGAGGGCTCTTTGATTTCAAAATGCTCTACACGTGCACTTTGGTCTTGATGGACGAGATTCAATACATGATGAGCTAAATCGTAGCCGTCCTTTGCTGTAACAACTAGCTCTGAATATCCATTCCTGATTGTCGAACTTGCTGATATCACTCCCTCAATGGCTCTGACAAGCTGAAGGTCTGGATTGCCCTTAGTCTTTATGTGGATGCTATCGTAGTCTCGCACATCTTCTTTCAGCTCTTTTGGAGAACCGAAGCTCTTAATCTCGCCTTCATTGATTAGGGCAATCTTATCGCAGAGTAGGTCTGCCTCATGCATATAATGCGTGGTAAGCAATATCGTCTTGTTCTTCAATGAACCTCGGATGTAATGACGAAGGTCGCTCGCAAAGGTTGGATCTAGTCCTTGAGTTGGTTCATCTAAGAGCAAAATTGGAGGGTCATGAATCAGCGATCTGGCAAATACGATCTTCATCCGCATTCCGTGACTCAACTCCTCGGTTTTGATGTCTGCCTTTTCAAGCAAACCCATCTGGCCAAGAAGCTCCTCTGCCCGTTCCTTTGCCTCATTCTGTGGCATTCGGTAAAGCTTCGCAAAGAAGATGATGTTCTCCCGCGCGGTCAGCTTCCAATAGATGCTTCGTTCATTTCCCTGACATACACCCATCGATGCTCTGGCATATGTGGATTCCTTGAGAACATCATACCCATTTACTCTGGCGGTTCCAGAGGTCGGGAGAACGAGAGTTGCTAGGCACTTGATCAGTGTTGTCTTGCCTGCTCCATTGGGACCCAAAAGACCGTAGATCTGACCTTTCGGGATATCCAGTGTAATCGACTTTAGTGCATCGACTCTTGTTTTCTCAACTGGGATGATGACTGCCTTCTTTTTTACACTAATGAAGGTCTTTGAAAGGTCTTGTATCTCTACAGCATTTTTGTTCAATATTATTACCTCCCCCCAAAAAAGGGTGAGCGTGTTGGTGTTCGTAAAGCCCAGTATATTCACTCAGGTCTCATCGAACCCGAGTGAGAAAAGTTCGTCTCGGGTTTCAATCCCGTTTAAGTATTGTGAGCATGCGTAAACACCTATCTCTCGGGGATTATGAGTTAGTATATGAATTTTACCAGTCACGTAGAATTTCAATATGCAGACATAAAATATATCACGAATGATTCTTATCACCCAGATGTGGTTTTCCAATTGATGGATGCCTTGGAGGAATTTTAGAATTGAAAAATAAGCACGCTGCTGTTATTGTTGTGATTGCTGTTCTTTTCGGTGCTGCCTTTTTTTCTATTGGCTCACCTATAGCTTCGGAGTCAATCAACGCATCACAGCATGGAAACAACAATCTTAGTGAT